>JACPAJ010000054.1 GCA_016180865.1 Deltaproteobacteria bacterium | reverse complement strand
TCTCTTGATTCTTATAAGCAAATTTGGCTCTTCTTATCTTTTGCCGTTGCCTTTGCGATAAAAGTGCCGATGTGGCCGTTTCATACATGGCTGCCGGACGCTCACACGGAAGCGCCGACGGCCGGCAGCGTTCTTCTGGCCGGCGTATTTTTAAAGGTAGGGGCTTACGGTTTCTACAGGATTGCAATGCCGTATTTTCCCGATGCTGTGGCAATTTTAAGGCCGTATATTTTTTCGCTTGCAGTTGTAGGAATAGTTTACGGAGCTCTTGTCTCCATGGTGCAGACGGATCTCAAGCGCCTCATTGCATATTCTTCGGTTTCGCATTTGGGTTTTGTGATGTTAGGGCTGATTTCGCTTAATCCGGAAGGCGTCAGCGGAGCCGTTTTGCAAATGGTTAATCACGGATTTTCGACCGGCGCTCTATTTTTGATGTTTGGCATGCTTTATTCGAGGGCTCACAGCCGAAACATCGCCGATTTTGGAGGGGTCGCAAGGAGCATGCCGCTTTATTCCGCCCTCTTTATATTTATAGGCTTGTCATCTCTGGGCTTACCGGGCTTGAATAATTTTGTCGGCGAACTTTTAACGCTGATGGGAGCATTTAAAGTAAATTCGGCTGCGGCGGTTATTTCCGCAAGCGGAGTTATTTTTGCGGCGATCTATATACTATGGGCGATTGAGCGCGTTTTCTTCGGAAAAGTTAAAGATGCCATTGGAGGAAAAATCTGGAGGGCGGAGGATATAAATTTAAGAGAATTTGCTTTAACGGCGCCGCTATTAATTTTGATTGTCTGGTTCGGAATCTATCCAAAAACGGCTCTTTCAAAAATATCCGAATCGACGAGCGAGTTTTTAAATATGGCAAGGCGCTCCATTGTTGAGGCGGCACCGGAGCCTTTAAATATAATTATTCCGGAGGAGATTAAGCCGGAACCCGCGTTGATAATACCGGAGCGATAAATGAATATTTTAATTCAATCACTGCCTCTGTTGATAATGCCCGCGGTGGCGGCCTTTATTCTCCTGATTGGCGCGATGTGGAGAAGAATAAGCGGTGAAAGCCTTTTGATAATGGCTGTTGCAGGTCTTGTGGCTGCGCTGTTTTTCGGCTGGCAGGGTTTTTTAGCCGGAACCGCTTCTTTTCCGGCCGATATTATTTTTGATAAGATTTTCTATTTAACCGTCATAATAATTGCGATTGCATTAGCTCTGGCGATGCTTGTTTCATATAACTATTTAGCCGAGCGCAAACTGCCGTGGCCTGAATATCTGGCCTTACTGCTATTTGCCGGCTTTGGGGCCGGGCTTATGGCCGCCGGCACGGATTTTATCGTCTTATTTATCGGCCTTGAGACCATATCGATCGCTGCTTATGTGCTTGCAGGTTATACAAGGGATGGCAGTTCAAAAGAAGCGTCTATAAAATATTTTTTGATGGGAGCGTTTGCCTCCGCTGTTTTATTGTTTGGAATCGCATTCTTTTATGGGGCGACCGGAAGCGTTCTTTTGTCCGCCGCGCCGATAAATAAATTGCTTATGGTTTTGGCCTTAGCCCTGATAATTTCAGGCGCCGCTTTTAAAGTTGCGGCTTTTCCGTTTCAATGGTGGACTCCGGATGTTTATGAAGGGTCGCCCCTTCCGGTTACGGCTTTTTTTGCCACGGCCGTCAAAGCCGCGGCATTTATAATGTTATTCAGAATCGTTGCCGGCATTTCAGGAGGGCTTGGGCTTAAGTTTGAAAGCCTGCTAATCGCTCTTTCCGTAGCCACGATGACATTCGGCAATTTGGCTGCGTTGTTTCAGGAAAATATTAAAAGAATGCTCGCATATTCTTCAATTGCGCACGCGGGATATATGCTGATTGCGTTTGTGGTTTTGGGAAAAGACGCAAACTTGGCCGGAGCCGCGCTTTTGTTTTATATTTTAGCTTATATAGTCATGTCTATGGGCGCCTTTGGCGTTTTAATCTATCTTTCGGGCGGGGAAAAAGAATTTTGCAATATGCCGGATGTCGCCGGCCTTGGAAGACGTTCTCCGTGGCTTGCTGCGGTCTTCGGACTCTTTCTTCTTTCGCTTGCCGGCTTTCCGCCGACTGCAGGTTTCGTTGCAAAATTTTATCTTTTTAAATCGGCTATGGCTCATGGATATGTGCTATTGGTTATAGCAGCTGTGATTAACAGTCTTATCTCCGTCTATTATTATATGCGGCCGGTGGTTGCGATGTATTTTGGGGAATTCCAGCAGGAACGTTCTCTTCCTAAAATAAGATATTCAGTTGCCGGCGTTCTGATATTTTGCGCAATTTTCGTAATCATCCTCGGCTTGGCCCCGGCAACGATTCTGGCAATCCTTTCGCACTGAGTTATAGACATCTTCGCTAATTTTCGTTATGATGTCTTCGAATATGGCTAAGGATATAAAAAATGCAAAGGGTTCGCCGATTTATACAAATCTCGATGATTTTTTATCGGCTTCGCTCGCCAGAAATGACGTTATAGGTTCATGGGGTTTCGGATCGAATCTTAATTTCACAAAGATGAAAAAAGAGGAGACCAATGTCTGGTTTTTTGAGCAGGTCTTTAATTTTTTAAGGTCGTTTTTCGGCCTCGTAATGCCGGACAATCTGGAAATTATCACTTACAACGCTTCAAAACAAATTAACCGCGAAAATCTCGATCAGATGACATTTTTGGACGAACTGATGCTTATATTAAAAAACCTCGAACAGCCGATATGGGTGGTAAGGCTTAATTTGAGCATCGTAGGGTTTATCCGCAGCGGCTGGACGCCGGACAGGCCTCTTAGAATAAGAATTCAGGAGCCCGCCAGTTTTATAGTATGGGGAGGGGCGGATGAAACCGGATTTCAGACCTTTTCAATCAGCTATAAGCTTTTCAGTTCGCAGGTGATAGAGAGCGAAGGCGTGGCCCTTTGGAGCATGAATCAGCCGCTGCTCGAAAAGGCTCTTCGCAAATGGGAGAAACAAAGCGGCAAGAAGATAGATGTAGTTAAGGGCAATTCAAACGATCTTCCTCTTTATTCATACGGCTTTTCCAAGCCAGCCCCCGGCGATATCAGAGCCAAGTCAGCCAAAAAAGAAGAACCCCCGGCCGATGATTTTATACCGGATTTAAATGACTTGAATATTTAATTTACTTCACTTTGCTTCCGGCCGGCATATCTTTTTCAGGCGCAAGAAAAACCACAGAATCCGCGGTGCTTGCGCAAAGAAGCATTCCTTGTGATTCTACTCCTCTAAGCTTTGCCGGTTTTAAATTTGCAACCACGATAATTTTCCGTCCGACGAGAGATTCTGGCGTGTAATGTTTTGCAATTCCGGCCACAATCTGGCGGTTTTCACCGCCGACATCTATTTGAAGCTTTAAAAGCCTGTCCGCTCCTTCAATCCGTTCAGCACTTTTAACTTCAGCGACTCGCAGATCAACTTTTGCAAAGTCCGTGATATCTATTAAATCGCTAGCGCTGGCTAAGCCAGATCCTCGTTCGCCGGTAGGTTTATCCATTTTAGGCTCCTTTTTTTCTTTTTCTATTCTCGGAAACAGATTTTCAGCGGACCCGATTTTTTTCTTTCCAAAACCCATCTGCCGCGATATTTTTTCAGAAGTTTCCGGCATGAATGGGAATAAAAGCTCCGATATGATTTCTATTGAGATATAAACATTCGCTAAAACGCCGGCCAGTTTTTTTGTATCGCCTTTTTTTGCGAGCTCCCACGGCAGATTGTCGTTTATGTATTTATCGGCGGCCGAGACCCCGTCCATGATGGCCGCCAGAGCCAGATGAAACTGCAGATCTCCGTTTGCATAATCGAGCGCCGTTGCAACTTTCGGTTCGATTTCCTTTATTGTCCAGCTTAAATTTTTGTCAGGCTTTGACGTGGGAATTTTGCCTTCAAAATATCTTTCAATCATTCCCCTGGTTCTTGCAACAAGATTTCCGATTCCGTTTGCAAGATCGGCGTTGTAACGCTCGATAAAATTCTCCCATGTGAAATCCGCGTCTCTTCCGAACGGCGCGCTTCTCATCAGATAATATCTCAAGGAGTCGGCGCCGTATTTATCGATAACATCAAGCGGCGTTACGATATTTCCCAAAGATTTGCTCATCTTCTCGCCCTTTAGATATACAAACCCGTGAGCAAAAACCGTTTTTGGAAGGGGCAGTCCGGCAGACATAAGCATAGCCGGCCAGATTACGCAGTGAAAACGGATGATATCTTTTCCAATTACGTGGACAGATGCCGGCCATAACTTTTTAAAAAGCGCCGGTTTAGTTCCAAAGCCTGCGGCAGTAATATAATTTACCAAAGCATCGAACCATACATACACAACATGGGTTTTATCGAACGGAACGGGAATTCCCCATTCAAATCCGGATCTGGAAACGCTTATATCCTGCAGGCCCTGTTTAACCATGCTTATCACTTCATTGCGCCTGCCGATCGGTTCAATAAACTCGGGATGTTTATCGATGTAGTCCAAAATTTTCTGCTGATATTTTGAAAGGGCAAAAAACCAGTTTTCCTCTTTTATCCACGCAGGTTTAACTTTGTGATTGGGGCATACTCCGCCGGCCAGATCTTTTTCAGTATAAAATGCTTCGCAAGATTCGCAGTACCATCCTTCGTAATGGGATTTATAAATGTCGCCGGCGTCATAAATTTTTTGGAAGAGCGCCTGCACGCCCTTTATATGGCGAGGTTCCGAAGTCTGGATGAAATCATCGTATGAAATATTAAGTTTTTTCCAAATATTCTCAAACTCTTTTCTCATCTCATCGCAGTATTTTTGGGGGGCTAGTCCTTTCTTTTTTGCGGCTTTTATGACGTTTGTCGAATGTTCGTCGTTGCCCATCTGAAAGCGGACTTTATCGCCTTTAAAGCGGCGCCATCTGGCAAGAATATCGGCGCCGATTTTTTCGTAAGCCGTGCCGATATGCGGCAGGCTGTTTACGTAGTCTATTGCAGTGGTGATGTAGAAACTACCCTTCGAGCTTCCCATATTCCGCATCCTCTTTCTCTTCTTTTTCGTGCGACTTCGGTTTGCTGAGCAGATGGCAGCAGTCGCATTTGTAGCGGCGCTCTTCTCTTTCTTCCGTTTCATCGAGCCGCACCTGGCATACATGCTTTAAAATATCGAGTCCGGTAACTGTGCCGGTGCCGTCGTTTGTTTTTACCTTGGCGCCTATGGGCGGCATTTCTTTTCTTTCTTCCTGATAAGTGCAATTTTCGTACGATAGGCAGCATTTAAGCTTTCCGCACATTCCGGTAAGTTTGGCCGGATTCGGCGACAAGCCCTGATTTTTAGCCATCGAGATTGAAATGGATGAAAATTCAGTTAAAAAGGTCTCGCAGCAGCAGACAAGCCCGCAGGGTCCTAGCGAGCCCAGCGCTTTTGCTTCATCGCGCGCGCCGATCTGCCTCATTTCGATTCTCATATGCAGCGAACTTGCCATATCTTTAACAAGGGCCCGGAAATCTATCCTCTCTTCGGCAAAAAAGAAAAAAATCGCTTTATTGTCTTCATAGGAGACATCGACAAGCTTCATCGGAAGGCCGCTCTCCTTGATTTTTTGATTGCAGAGTTCAAGCCCCTCTCTTGCGTGTTCCATCTCCATGTCGTGATTATTAATATCTTCCGAAGTAGCTTTTCTTAATATGCTTTTAATATTGGTGGCTATGTCATCCATCGAAACAAAACGAGAAGGAACGATTACCCTTCCCATGATGTTTCCATGATCTCCTTTTATAACGACAAGGTCATGCGCTAAAAGCTCAATATTTTCAGCTAGATAGTACTCTATTTTCCCGGCTTTCGAAAAGTGGACGCCTGCTACTTTACGAGTCTGTTTGTTTAAAGCTTTTTCCGTTGCGGTTTCTGTCATATATTTAGATAGGTTACTCTAGATGAAAGGCCTTTAAACTTCAATTGAAAATTGGACCCCTATATTGAAAGAGAAAAAAGGAGCTGTTCGAAAAGAAGCTGCTTGTTATAAGTTGTTTCAATGTCATTTCCGGCCGAACAGATTGATGCAAGATGTTTTTGCATGATGGAAGGGCTGGTAGAGGCTGCAATTTCGGTTAAATTGGGCAGAAATGCAGAAAATATGGGAATCTTTTTTGATGCCTGATAAATGGACATGTCATTATATATGGTCAGAAGAGATGAAATTATAAAATGCTGATTGGAGCTGTCTTTGCCCCACCTTTCGGCAATTGCGAGAACTTCGGAAGCTCTTGGCTTGGATAGGAGCTTCGATAAAGATTCCGCAACATCTTTTAATATATCAATTGGAAACTTAAGCGCGATTCCCGGGCTTCCCGACGCAACGGAGGCG
>JACPAJ010000053.1 GCA_016180865.1 Deltaproteobacteria bacterium | reverse complement strand
CGCCTTGAGTGCTCGGCGAGTTCCGCAGGCAAGAAGGCCGAGTCGGCGGATGGAGTTAATCGAAATCCTAGATTCAAGCCATCACACCCACCTGTTGCTCGTCGCCTAAAAGGTATTATGTCAAGAAGCGGAGTTAAGAAAATAATTGACTAACTTGAACAAAGAAACTAAATGGCTGAAATCTTATGTCTTATCCAAATGGAAAAAATCTTGAGCGCAATATATCCAATCTGGTGAAACGCCACGGGACGCCTTTGGTATTGATCAGCAAAAAGCTGCTGACAGAGCAGGTTGAGAAATTCAAGCGCCTTTTGCCCAGAGTCACGCCTTATTACGCTATCAAGGCAAATTCGCATGAGGATATCGTCAAAACATTTGTGAAACTTGGAACCGGCTTCGATGTGGCTTCAAAATACGAAATGGAGCTTGCGCTTAAGTGCGGCGCCAAGCCGAAAAATATTGTTTTTGCAAACCCGATAAAACCGCCCGAAACAATGCGGTTTGCCATGGAGCATGGAGTTGACCTGACGGTTTTTGATTCAGAATATGAACTCTACAAGATAGCAGAGAACGCTCCAGGAGCGAGAGTCCTTGTCCGAATCAAAGTGCCGAATATCGGTTCGGTCGTCGAGTTATCGCTTAAATTTGGGGCCGATCCCGTGGATGCGATCCCTCTATTGATTAAAGCTCATAAGCTCGGGTTGAAACCCACTGGTTTGGCGTTTCACGTCGGTTCTCAATGTACTCACGTTGAAAATTACATTGAAGCGTTTGAAATGGGCTCCATCATCATGCATGATGCAAAGTTGAAGCAGATTCCTCTTTCGATTGTCGATATCGGCGGCGGCATGCCGATTCAGCATTTTGATGATGACGAAGATTATTTTGCAAAATTTGCTCCGGCCATTAACAAGGAAATTGACAGGTTATATGATAACTCCGTTCAGCTGATGGCAGAGCCCGGAAGATCTTTTGCCGGGCCGGCCTGCACGCTTGTAACCCGTGTCATGGGAAAATCGATACGTGAAAATAAGCCGTGGTATTATTTGGACGACGGCCTTTACGGAACACTTTCCGGCATCCTGTATGATTTTTGCAAATATCAGTACAATGTTTTCAAGCGCGGGCTAACGCACATATCAACTTTGGCGGGGCCCACATGCGATTCGCATGATATTATTGCGAGATCCGTGGAACTGCCGGAGCTTGATATTAATGATATAGTATACGTTCAGAATATCGGCGCATATTCGACTGCAAGCACAACTAACTTTAACGGCATTTTGCCTGCGAAGACGGTGTTTTTACCATAAGGAGATTAATAATGAAACGTACACACAGATTGCGCGAGGATTTGAGCGACATTCCAGACTGGATGAAGCAGAAAAAATGCCCTAATAAAGACAAATATCTTTCCGGCAAACGGATTCTTCCAAAGGGATTGACCGGCAGGGAATCCATTGAAGAGATGATTAATAACACATTTCTGGCTTATAATGGAGCCCGTCTTAGGGAAGGCTGCAACCTTTACACTAAAAAAATGCTTGAAGAAGATGTAACCGTCGGTATGAGCCTTGCCGGCGCGCTGACGCCGGCGGGACTTGGCGCAGCCTGCATTGTTCCGCTTATTAAAGCGGGGTTCGTAGATTGGATGGTTGCAACGGGCGCAAATATGTATCACGATCTTCATTTTGCGTTTAATTTTCCGCTTCATGTCGGCAGCCATCTTGTGGACGATGCGGATTTGCGTAAAAACGATGTCGTTCGCATTTATGATGTTTTGCTTGGATACACCGACTGCCTGATGACGACCGATGAAATTTTAAGGTCCATTTTAGTTCAGCCGGAGTTTCAAAAAGAGATGGGAACGGCCGAAATGCATTATTTAATCGGCAAATATGCCGCTGAATGGGAGGAAAAATCGGGCCTCAAAGATGTTTCTGTTATGGCCGCCGCTTATAGGTGCGGAGTTCCGGTTTATACAAGTTCCCCGGGAGATTCAACGATCGGAATGAACATGGCGGGAGTGGAATTAAAAGGAAATAAGCTCCGAATCAATCCCTCGATCGATGTTAATGAAACAACTTCATTTGTGCTGGCCGCCAAGCGCGACGGCGGAAAATCCGGCGTTCTTTTGGTCGGAGGGGGAAGCCCGAAAAACTTCATGCTTCAAACGGAGCCTCAAATTCAGGAAGTATTGCGCATTAAAGAAGTAGGGCAGGATTATTTTTTCCAGGTGACAGATGCTCGTCCCGATACCGGCGGGCTTTCTGGAGCTACGCCGCATGAAGCTGTGAGCTGGGGAAAAGTAGATCCAAATAGATTGCCCGATGCCGTGGTTTCATATGTCGATGCGACGGTTGCTCTGCCGATAATTACGCATTATGCTCTTTCGACACATAAGAAACGCAAACTGAAAAACTTGTATTTCAAGCGGGACGACTACATGAAGAGGCTTGTGCGGGAATATTTTGCCCACAATAAATAACTGAGAAGTTATTTTCGCTTCTTTTTCCAATCAAGATAGTTGCGGCCGAGATTTTTCTCTTCCTTTGCCCATTTATCCCAGTCTCCCTTGTTTTCATCGGCTCCAATAGCCATGATGCTGTTTGTTAAAGTTACCATTGCCGCAACAGCGTTATTTTCAGCCTCTGCGAGATACCGTTCATAATCGGTTTTCCATTTTTTCATCATCCATCTTCGAAACGCATCGCGGGTTCGGGGGCCTGTTTCAATTTCGCGGCACTCGCCTATTCCGCCGGAGTCCTTGCTTTCTCCGCCCCATCCATCGCCTAAATATTCGCCGGAGACGCGGCCTCCATCCGTCCCAAGGCATCCCTTTTCATATATGCCGAATGAAAAAATTCCCCATCCATTGTTTAAATATTCTTTTTTCTCGGTTTTGAATGTGAGCGAAGGATCATCTGATTTGCCGTTTGTGATGATCATGGTATCAAATGAGACAATAACTGGTTTTACAAGCGCTCCAGCTTTGGATTTGTCATATTTGGAAGTTGTCATTCTTTCCAATATCGAGAGAAGGTCGTCGCCGCTGAAGGTTCCTCCCATAAACTTTTTAAATATGTCTCCCAAAGTAACATTAATTTCAAGATTGGCGGCAGCTAAAACAGGTTTGGAAAATTTGTACCGGGCGCTGAAAAGTTTTAAAACCGGCGTTCCGTCATTTTTAAGCGCGGTGCGGTATTCAAGAACTATCGCCACGCGTCCATCCTTAGGGAAGAAAAAAGTAAAACCGTTCATGTCGAATCCGGAGCTTTTTACCGGCAGGTCCTGAAGCGTTACAATGATTCTTTTTTCATCGCTGCCGCACGATCCGATTTTTTTTGACAAAATGTCATCGGCCAATTTTCCCAAATTTGGAATAAGCGCTTTTTCAGCGTGAGGAATTCCTGAACGCCACAAACAGGGAATCGCCGGTTTATATTCATCTCTTTGTTTAATCAAAATTTGAGACGCGCTTTCAACCGGTTCCGCTTCTGACAGAATAATATTCGGAAGTATTTGATAAATCCTAATCATTGGTTTCGGCATGCTTATACGCCTTCACAAAAAAGTCAAGCGCAACATATTGATTTTAATGGATTATAACGCGGTGCAATATAGCTAAACTTGTGTCAAAGTCATGTCGGTGTCAAAATCATAACTCTTTTATTTTATTGAATATTTTTTAAGGAAGATGTCTGTTTTGACCCATTGATCTTATTCCTCCGCATAAATTGTGTTTAAAATCATATGGTTATTATGATTGGTTTGCGGCACAAAAATTGCTCTCTCCTTTTGTTACGCAGTATCAAAATATGGAGGCATCTATGCGCTCTACAAAAAGCATTTTAATCGGAGTCATTTTTACGCTTTTTCTTGGTACGAATGCATTTGCTTCGGCATATCTTCAAGGTGCAGTAACCGCTAATGGAGAGGCCTACACAAATACATCTGCATACGTAAATATTTCATGCAACAACGGTTACTATTGGGCAAGCGACTGGGATTATATAGATTCCAACGGGCAATATTCATTCGATACCGGCAACAACTATTATGGCCCGTGCGGTTCGTATTATTCGGGAGTTGATTTTACGACATGTGAAGTTTATGCCTATCCGGCATGGAATGAAACGGATATTACTCTCGCTGCAAGTGATCACTATTCAGTCACATTGGACTGTTCCACGGCCACGGCACAGGATATTGATCTTAATATTAAAGATAAAACGATAGCTGTAAGTGTAACCGCCGGTTCAAACCCTGTTACGAGCGGCATTTCAGTTTCATGCTCTCAACAGCAGTCTCCGTGGACATATTCAACCGTTACTTCAGCAACGGATGGGGTTTATAATGTTCCGGTTATTGTTGGAAGTTATTATTGTTCGGCATGGTGTTCCGATTATTCAAACTGTTCATACGGAGGCTATCCTTCGACAAATGTCACAGTCGCAGAAAGCGATACGGTTAAATCGGCATCGCTTAGTTTTGCCGTAAAAGACAAAACAATAAATGTCAGCGTGACGGCTGGAAGCGATACGGTTACATCAGACATCTCTGTTTATTGTTCGGAGCAGGAATCTCCGTGGACATATGCTTCAACCTCTACGGCGACAGGCGATGTTTACGCTCTTCAGGTGAGCGCCGGCAACTATTATTGTTCGGCCTATTGCAGCAACTGGTATTCGTGCACTTATTCGGGTTATCCCTCTACTACTGTTGCAGTTGGAGCCGGCGACACATCAGTAGCTGCTTCGCTTGGTTTTACTGTTAAGGACAAATCTCTTCAGGTGGCTATTAGCGCCGGCGGGGAGACTGTCACATCGGGAGTGACTGTGTATGCATCGGAACAGGGAGGAGGCTGGTCTTATTCATCGGTTGATTATGCCACAAGCGGCAAATATGTATTAGCTGTTGGCGCAGCTAAATATTATGTCAGCGCATATTGTACAAACTGGTCCAGCTGCAGCGTGGCAGGCTATCCCAATGCAACGGTTGTGGTGGAAGAAAGCGACACAACTGTTGATGTGACCTTAACGTTTCTAAAAAATAACGCGACTATCTCCGGTGTTGTGACGAACGGTTCAAGCGGCGTTTCGGGCGCCAGTGTGAGCATATATTCATATAAGGTAGGAAGCGAAAGCGGAGGTGTTGCGGCAAGCATTTCAAAGGCAGTGAGCAAAGCCACAATAACAGGCGGACAGGCTTCTACAACAACGGTGTCAAGCTGGGCGTCAACAGATTCAAGCGGAGCTTTTCAAGTTATGGTGCCGGCAGGGACTTACACTGTTCAAGTCTATCCGCCATGGACAGAAACAGGCCTTGGCTCAACTTCAATTGAAGTTACAGCTACAGCTAATGCAACGACATCTCTAAGCATCACTTTGCCATCCAAGACGTCAGTAATTTCAGGAACCGTAACTGATGCAAATGGTGAAGGCATTTCAGGTGTCAGCATTTCATGCTGGAGCTATGCCGGAGCAATGGGATCAAATGACTGGTGCTGGACTCAAACGGATAGTTCAGGCGCATATTCAGTTAACGTGATAGAGGGATTAAAATATAATATATCGGCTTATTATTGGTCGAGCAGTACCAGCAACACAATTTGCAACTATACTAATGAAGGGATGCAAACGGTCGTTGCAGCTTCAACGCCGCAAACAATCAACTTTACATATCCAACGTGCGATTGCGCAATAACTATGAATGCCGTGGATGGAAATGGGGATATTATATCGTCAATCTACGGAGGCGTTAATGCGGCGCCGACTACGCTTGCCTCAGGCGAATACTGGTATGGCATATGGGGAAATCTCTCCGGCGGCACCGGCACGGTGAAGGTGCAGTCTGACATTGAATACACATTTTCGCCATACATATGGGATAGCTCGTACGTGCAGGGTGATGATGTGACGGGAACATGCGCTGATGGCGCAGGGACAGTTAATTTTGAACTTCTTGCGCTGAACGCGAGCATAAGCGGAAATTATGTAGACGGAAACGGCAGCGCCATCTCGCTTGATCAGTATTCTTATACGTATGGTTACAGCTGCCAGGTTTCAGCAGGCAACTGGTGCCTCGGCTACTGGGTCGATCCATTAAGCGGGTATGCATCGTCATCTGCAAGCTCATCCACATCGTGCGTTGACATGCAAAGCGGAAGCTCTGTCACACAGGATATCACACTTCTGCAAACCGGCACAATCAATGTGACAGTTCTGAATATTGACGGCAGTGGCAAATACAATGTGTGGGTTGAAGCAGCTCCGTATTCCAATGAAGATAAGGGGACGAATGACTATCAATATATGTATATGTCGAGCGGGTGCGTTACAAACGATGAGGGAACATGTTCAATTAATGTCGGCGCGGCAACCGGCGAAGGCACAGTTTATTACGTGAATGCTTATGTGCCGTATTATCTCAAATCAAGTGAAAATATTATGAATCCGCAAGAGATAAGCGTAACGGTTGCTGCCGGAGAGACAGTTGCGGCAGATCCTCTGACGTTTGAACAGCCCGACGGCACTTCAGTTGTAACGCTTTCTGAAGGGGCGGCATCGGCATCGATATCTCTTGGAAAATCTATTTCCAAGGATGCAACAAATGAAGACGAAGCGGCGTCAAGTCCGGTAGCTAATGCTACCATTGACTGTTTCTCGCCGTCCGGCGGATCATTTGAGGTTGAGGCCGATGAAAACGGTGTCGCAACCTGTGCCTGTGCAACAGCAGACACTTGGAAAGCTGTGGCGTACAATATGGTTGCCAATAATTTATGGATGAGCGAGGCAACCGATATTACCTGCGCTGCAGATGGCAGCGGAGTAGGAAGCGTAACGTTGAGTAATGTGGCAACCATTCCGGAAGGGAAGAGCGTAACAGTCACCGATGCTGCAAATGAATCGCTTACTGTTGAGCTTTCGGACGGATTTTCAGTATTTTTCCCGAATGGCGTGCTTGGGAGCGGCCAGGTTACATGTAATGTTGATATAACAGTAACGCCGTTTACGGCCAACAAACGCCCGGCTTCATTCTATGGTTATACAGTCAATTGCCAGGACCAAAATGGCGCGGCAATAATACAGCTTACCGGAAACGCAACCTTTACGGTCCCTGTGAATCAGGGCCAGGTTGAAAATGTCGGAGCAACGATGGATTCAATCGATATGTGCTATTTTGACAGTTCAATGGGAGCATACTCTTCCGTCGGAAGCTATACGGTCGATGACACAAATGATGTCATTACATATCAGCAAAACCATCTGACCGATTTTGCGATTGTTTCCAACGGCAATCTGGCAGGCATTGCAGGTGAAGAGGCCGGCGAAGAAGCCAATGAATTTGGCGGCGAAACACAAACGGCCGGTTCATCTGCGAACGGCAGTTGCGGCTGCAACGTGGCATCGGATCCTCCTATTGCTGAAAAACTCTTGATTCCGTTTGCTCTTGTGTCTCTGTTTTTAGCGTTATTGACAACGAAACTTGTCCTGAAAAAAACAAAGAGGTAGCATACAAACTGGTTATAAATGAAATTAAGCCCTGAGGCGGCAAAACTCCTCGGGGCTTTCTCTTTTGCTTGCAATATGGATTCTTTTCGGCTAACTTCCCGCAAATAATGATATTTTTGAAGAGTTATTTTGTAAATACAACGCCGGAAATCGATTTTCTATCCATAATGGCGGATGTTAAATACGCCATCCGTGATGCACAGGCAAAAAACGGGCTTGTGAGCGTTCATATACCGGGGCCTGCTGCTGCGGTTACGGTTTTTGAACCGCTGCCGGAACTCATTGAAGAGCTGAAAATTGCATTTGAAACTTTTGCTTCGGAAGCAGCGCAGGGGAAAGATAAAAGGAAAGAAGATGTTTTTATCGCGCCGAGAGTGCAGGCAGCTCTGATTGGAAGAAGCCTTTCGATGCCTCTAAAGGGCGGGAGCGTTTTGATTGCTCCGTACGAAGAAATATTTTTGATAGATTTTGATAAAAAATCCGGAAGGCGCGAATATTATGTAAGTATAGTTGCGGAAGATCAGGCTCCGCCTCCAAAACAACAGCAGCAGCAGCAGAGGAAAAAATAGCGATGCGCACAAAAGAAATTACAATGCACATTGATTCGAACGAACATCTCAAAGCGCTTTTGGGTGTGCACGATGAATATTTAAAGATGATAGAAGACGGGATCGGCGTTACGGTTTTATCAAGAGGCAATACGCTTCGCATCATAGGCTCTCATCAGTTTGAGGCCGAGCTTGGGGAGCGGGTGCTGCAGGAGCTTTACGGACTTTTAAAAAGAGGCGTGCAGCTTGACAGGCGGACTGTCGAGCAGGCGATAAGCTTTCTCACTTCCAACAAAGATTCCTCTCTTTCCGACATCTTTTTAGATAACGCGATTGTTTCATACAAAGGGCATTTTATTACTCCAAAAACAAACGGCCAGAAAACATATCTCGATGCTATCAACAAATACGACATGGTTTTTGGAATAGGGCCGGCAGGCACCGGCAAAACTTTTCTTGCCATGGCTGCTGCAGTTCGAGCGCTTCTTAAATCCAAGTACGACAGGATCATTCTTACAAGGCCCGCAGTTGAAGCAGGCGAAAAACTGGGGTTTCTGCCGGGCAGCATGCAGGAAAAAGTCAATCCGTATCTTCGTCCGCTTTATGACGCGCTTCATGACATGATGGACATAGAACAGGCCAAAAGGCTCATAGATGACGGCCGGATTGAAGTTGCGCCGCTTGCATTTATGAGAGGGCGGACTTTGAACTCAGCTTTTGTTATTTTGGATGAAGCTCAAAACTGCACATCGGAGCAGATGAAGATGTTTTTAACAAGGCTTGGGTTTGATTCAAAGGTTGTTGTGACTGCAGATGTTACTCAGGTTGATTTGCCCCGCGGAACGGCCTCAGGAGCGCTTGAGGCGGAGCGGGTTTTAAAACGCGTGCCCGGCATAAGCTTTCAATATTTAACGGACGTCGATGTTGTTCGCCATCCGTTGGTGCAGGCGATTGTCAGGGCTTATAATGAAGATGCGAAGAGACAAAAGAGCTCATAGAACATTTGGAGATGTTTTCGGCAGAATCAGCAGTGCGGACTTTTCAAGCCTTGCGAATCTGAAATCGAGCCCGATTTTGGGGTGGGGAGCCTTTGTTTTCTTATGCCTCGCTATCACATTTTTGATGACATTTTCCATCAGCAGCATACCCGATCAGCTTCTTGTCGGAGCTATTGCGCAGCGCGATATCAGAGCCGACCGCAATTATGAAATTATAGACAGAAATGCCACGGATAAGTTTATTGAAGAGGCGGATGAGAGCGTATTGCGCATCTACGATTATAATCCTCTGCTCGGACAGGAAATCGCCGCAAATTTGGGTTCAGCCCTCGAACAAATCAGAAGCCGCTTAGTTGCAGGAGAAAATGCCGCTTCGCTGAAGAGTTTATTTGAATCTTCGCTTGCCATAGCTCTTTCCGACAGAGAATGGGAAAATATTGTTTCTTCCAATTTTAATAAACAGTTTGAGCTTGCGGTTTCGTCGCAGATTCAATCCGCAATGTCGAGGCCGGTTTCCGCAAATATTGATGAAATAGCTCAGGAAAAAATCAAAGGCATTACTCTGCGCGATTCAGACGGAAACGAAAAGATGTTTGGAGCCAAAGAGATATCTAATATTGTTTCGGTAGATGAATTGAAAAATAGAATAAACACCGGGCGGTACTTAAGCAAAAAGGGGATGAACACATCGGCGGGCCTGGCAGCTCTTCTTGTGCAGCCTAATTTTTCATTCAATATGCAGGAGACCGAAGCAAGAAGGAGAGCCGCGGCCGAAAACGTGAAAAGCGTTATAATAAAAGTAGAAGCAGGCGAGATGATTATCAGGGCGGGATCGCGATATGAACCGAGGCATATCATAATTTTGGAGGGGATAAGGGCGGAAAAAGAGAAGGCCTCAACGCCGTTTGAAGTTGCAGGCACACTGCTGCTGGTTGCACTTGTCATTATTTCAAGTTTCTATTTTGCCGAACGATATATAAGAAAATTTGCGCCCCAAAAGACCGATCTGTATCTGATGGGCCTGATCTTGATATTTATTCTTATAATATTGAGGCTGTCGATTGGGCTTTCTAGGGCGATACACGATTCTGTCGATATTGAAATTCCTTTAACCGCATTTTATTACGCAATACCTCTCGGCGGCGCTGCAATGCTTGTTAGATTCATCCTTAATTCAGAAACAGCGCTTGTTTTTTCCATTGTCAGCAGTATTTTTGCGGGCGTTTTTGTGGGAAACAGCCTCAATTATACGGGCTATTGCCTGATTTCAAGCATAGCTGCGGCAGCTTCCATTGCGTATGCGGACAAACGCTCGTCCATTTTAAGGGCCGGCCTCAGCACGGCTGCCGTGAATATATTTGCGGCGCTTGGAATACAGCTTGTAAACGCCACATCTCTTGCCGAGCCGCTTACTTTTTTGAACATTGTATGGTGCGTTTTATTTGCGATAATCGGAGGCCTTTCGTGCGCTGTCATCGTGACTCTTGTAACGCCGTTTATAGAAGCTTTGTTCGGATACACAACGGACATAAAATTGCTTGAGCTTGCGAATTTGAATCATCCTCTTTTAAGAGAGCTTGTGATAAGGGCGCCGGGAACATATCACCATTCGCATCTTGTCGGCATTCTGGCCGAGACGGCATCGGAAGCGATCGGCGCCAACCCTCTTTTTGCAAGGGTTGCGGCATATTATCACGATATAGGCAAAATCAGGAAGCCGCTTTATTTTGTGGAGAACACGGCAGATTCGGAATCGCGGCACGAAAAGCTTTCGCCGCATATGTCCGCTTTGATTATTTCTTCCCACGTGAAAGACGGCCTGGAGCTTGCCGCGCAGTACAAAATACCGAGGAAAATTGCCGATGTAATCCCTCAGCATCATGGCACCAAGCTTATAGGTTTCTTCTTTAAAAAAGCAAAAAAAGATAATGACCCTGAGCTGCAAAAACTTGAAGAGAAAGATTTCAGATATCAGGGCCCTAAACCCCAGACGCGCGAAGCGGGGATTCTGCTTCTGGCGGATGCAGTAGAAGCGGCCGTCAGATCTCTTAAGGAAAAAAGCCCCGCCAGAATCCAGCAGACTGTCGAAGATATGATCAACTCGAGCTTCACCGAGGCCCAGCTGGATGAGTGCGACCTGACTCTTAGAAATCTTCACGATATCGCAAAATCGTTCACTAAGATTTTGATGGGCATTTATCATCAAAGAATCGAATATCCAAAAGAGATGTTTCAAAACAGTTCCGAGAACGGCGTGGTAAAGGGAGGCTGATGATAGATGTTATTCTTATAGACGACAAAGAGATGAAGCGGTTGAACAAAATGTGGTTTAATAAGAAGAGTTCCACCGATTGCATAGCTTTCGATGACGGCGAAGTTTATATCTCAATAGATAGGGCAGCAAAGCAGGCGAGGGAGAGGGGAGTCGGCGCAGTTGAAGAATGTCTGCGGCTTGCGGTTCATGGCGTAGCCCATATCATCGGTTATGATGACAATTCATTGGGTAACTTTTGCAAAATGAGGGAAAAGGAATGGGAAGTTTTATGCCGTTTATTCTAGCAGCAGTATCGGGCTTAATGACAGCTTTTGCGTTTCCAACCGTATTCGGAGGATTCCATCTGCCGAACTTTGGTTTTTTGGCGTGGATTTCGCTTGTCCCGTTATTTTATTCTATAATTAATGCCAGTCCGCGGCGTTCCTTTTTGCTTGCTTTTATAGCAGCGGTTATTTACGGCGGCATATCGCTTAGCTGGCTGTATAATGCGCTGACTGAATACGGCCATTTGAGCGTTGCGGTAAGCATCGGAATCCTTTCTCTGTTGATAATTATGATGGCGGCTTATGCAGGATGCGCTGCCATGCTCGCCTCATGGGTTGAGCAAAAGCTTGCAATAAACCGTTTCTGGACTCTTCCCTTATTTTGGGTTGTTTTTGAATTTGCCAGAAATTATACCCCCTGCAACGGATTTCCATGGGGAAGCATAACAAACACGCAGTATGCCTATCTGCCGGTGATACAAATTGTCGACCTTGTTGGCATTTACGGGCTTTCTTATATGATGATAGTTTTTAATTTATGGATTGCCGGAGTTATAAGCGGCAGCAGTCCGACCTGCCGCTCCAAGAAAACCGTTGTTTATGTTACGGCGCTTGTCTCTTTTATGCTCTTTTACGGCTGGTTCCGTCTGGAGCATGTTAGAAAAGACCAGGCGAGTTGGCAATCAATGAGAGTCGCCCTTGTTCAGGGGAATATTCCGCAGAGCGAAAAGTGGGAAACAGGACTGGAGGAGCGTCAGCTTGAAGTGCACAGAAAATATAATGCGATGCTTGATAAAAGCGGCATCGACGATTTGATAGTGTGGCCGGAATCATCATATCAGTGGGTCGTTCCAACAGATATCGACAAGTTACCTAGCGGGCATTTTGGCCTTGCAGATTTTAAATTTGATACGTATCTTTTAATGGGAGCTTTGTCGGAAGAAAAAGACGGAAACTATAGAAACAGCATGTTGCTTCTGGATAAAAACGGCAATATTTTAGGAAGATATCACAAAAACCACCTTGTCCCGTTTGGAGAGTATGTGCCTTATAGAAGATTTCTATTTTTTGCCAGAAAACTTGTGGCGCCTATCGGCGATTTTATGGCAGGTGAAAAGAAAGAGCCTTTATTCACCGACAATTTTCAGATTGGCGGGCTGGTTTGTTATGAAGATGTTTTTCCGGAAATTTCGAGGGCCATGGTTGATAACGGAGCGAATATTTTAGCGGTTATCACAAATGACGCGTGGTATGGCCGGTCTTCCGCAGCCTATCAGCATCTGGCCATTTCTGTATTCCGTGCGGTTGAGAACAGGCGGTGGCTTGTCAAGGCTGCTAATTCCGGCATATCGGCGGTTGTTGATGCAACCGGCAAAATTATTTCCAAGACCGATATTTTTGAAAGCGGCGTTATCGTATCTCAGGCAAAACTTTCGGATAAAAAAACTTTATATTCAAAATACGGCGATTTTTTTGCGTGGATATGTTTTGGCATAGCGGTATGCATAATGGCAGCGGGGATAAAATATGACTATCGGCGAAATTAAAAACAGGTATTCCGGCATTTCAAAAAAGCTTCTGGAACTTCGGGGGCATCTTTGACCTCTCCAAAAAGGAGGCAAAGGCAAAGGAGCTCGAAACAACATCGCACAATCCGGATTTTTGGCTGGATCAGTCGAATGCAAAAACTGTCCTTAAAGAGCTGAATCATTTAAAATCCGAACTTCAAGTCTGGAGCGGCATAACGAAGCATCTGGAAGATGTAAAAACGGTGCTGGATTTGATCGGCGATTCGGATGATGCAGATCTTCTAAAGGAGGCATCCGAAAAATTAGAAGGCCTCGAAAAAACAGCCGAGGATATTGAATTCCGGCAGATGCTTTCGGGTCCTAATGATAATGCCGGAGCCATTTTGCAGATTAACGCCGGAGCCGGCGGAACTGAAGCGTGCGATTGGGCGGAAATGCTGCTTCGCATGTATAGAAGGTGGGCGGACGCTCACGGATTCAAAAATGAGGTTGTAGATTTTACGGAAGGCGACGGAGCGGGTTTTAGAAGCGCCGTCATTACGGTTGCCGGAGAGTACGCTTACGGGTATTTAAAAGCTGAAATCGGAGTTCACAGGCTCGTAAGAATATCGCCGTTCGATGCAAATAAGAGAAGGCACACAAGTTTCGCGAGCGTGTTTATTCTTCCTGACATTGAAGATGAAATCGAGATAAAGATAGATGAGGCAGATTTAAGAATAGATACATTCCGTTCCAGCGGCGCCGGCGGGCAAAAAGTCAATAAGACGGACTCCGCAGTTAGGCTGACGCATTTCCCCAGCGGGATAGTCGTCGCCTGCCAGAACGAGAGGAGCCAGCATCAAAACAAAGTGACCGCTATGCGCGTTCTGAAAGCCAAGCTTTACGAATTGGAGATGGATAAGAAGAGAAAGGAGCGCGATGCAGTTGAAGCTGCGAAATCCGATATCGCATGGGGTTCGCAGATCAGGTCGTATGTTTTTCAGCCGTATCAGATGGTTAAAGATCATCGCACAGGATTTGAGGCCGGAAACATCCAGTCGGTCATGGATGGAGAAATCGACGGATTCATTCGCGCATTTTTGCTTAAGAAGTAGCTCTCAAAATTTATGCATGCAGAAATCGATTCATATCTTGGCTATATCAGGGTTGAAAAGGGCCTGAGCATAAATACTGTCGCCGCGTACGCGCGGGATCTTGGGCAGATGCTCGATTTTTTTGTGTCTAAAAATATCAAAGAGATCAAGGCAGTAAGAGAGCCGCACATACTGGCTTTTCTGGTTCATCTGCATAAAAATGGAGTTGAGAGCCGTTCCGTCGCAAGGCATCTTGTGAGCGTGCGCGGATTTTTTAAATATTTAAGAATGGAAACCAAGGTCAGCTATGATCCGACGGCACAGGTGGAATTCCCCAGAAAATGGCAGCGGCTTCCTGAAGTGATGGCTTTGGATGAGATCGACAGGCTTCTGGCCGTTCCGGACGCAAAAAGCGATTTTGGGTTCCGCAATTTTGCCATTTTGCATCTTATGTACGCCTCGGGGCTCAGGGCTTCGGAAATTGTAAATTTGTCGCTTAACCAGCTTAATCTTGGAACGACGGATTACGATCAGACTTTTCTTGTGACGATCGGAAAGGGTTCGAAAGAGAGAATAGTGCCGATAGGGCATGTGGCGCTGCTGGTGTTGAAAGAATATATTCAATTCGTGCGGCCGCGGCTTTCCAAACCGGGTTCGCCGGACAGACTCTTTTTATCCCGTTTTGGAAAAGGGCTGTCCAGGCAGCAGCTCTGGAATATAATTAAAGCGGTTGTGGAAAAAGCCGGCATTAAGCGGGAAATTACGCCGCATACATTAAGGCATTCTTTTGCAACGCATTTAATCGAACGGGGAGCTGATTTAAGATCCGTACAAACGATGCTTGGGCACGCGAGCATTTCGTCCACGCAGATTTACACCCACATGAACACTACTCATCTGAAGGAACTTTATAAAAAATTTCATCCGCGGGCATAGCAACCGATACGATGTTTTTTGAATGGCCGCCGACATCGTCGGCAAAGGGGCGGATGCCTAGAAGCGCATATTCCTGCAGTTTTACAAAGTCCGCCGGATTCGCGGAGCCTGATTTTATAAATGTCTTGCGCTCTTTGTCGAGCATCAGCCTGCCGATTTTGTCTCCTTCGATTTCCGTTGCAGGATCTAAAAAAACAAAACCGATAAGATCCCCCAGCATTGTAATTTCTCCCACTACTTGCACTGCATGCCTTCCTCCGGGATGAGTAACATAAACAATAGCCGGAAGGGAAGGTTCCGAATGCAGATGTTTTCTGATAAGCGTTACAACTTCATTCAATTTTTCATAATCAGGTTTTAGAGCTTCTTTATGCACCATCCTCTTTTTATCATCCAATACAATTGTAAGTTCACTATTGGCAATATTTCTAGGTAATATTTTATCGACGATTTTTTTAGCATCGGTTTTTTTATAACCCCGGTTTATATAAATGTTTACAAGATAATTTTTAACCATTTTTACAACAGCATGCCGGCATAAAAAATTGTCATCATCAAATTTTTGAGGAATGTGGACAACGCCCGGTATGATTGTCTCCTTTGTAAGCAGCTTTTCGGTCAGTTCGGCAGCTTTTCTAAACAGACTGGGCGCTCCGCGTGCGTCTATTTCTTCAAGCGAAATATCCACTTTGTTGATATTCCTGCTTTTTTCACATACTTCAACTTCGCCTAGAAGCGGCAAAGATACCTTAACGCTGGATGAATCGACCTTAGTCGCCATAACTAAAAATTTCCCTTCATATATATTATCGGCTGATCGATACCGAAGAGTTGCTTATAAAATTGATTAGGAATAACAGCTGGTTACAAACACAACAGTTGACAAGAGCCGCCCCTAGTGTGTAATAATATCATTATATATGCTTACAAGCGGTGTTTTAGTACTCAACCGTAACTACCTGCCGGTTCATATAACAACCCTGAGGCATGCTTTCTGCATGCTATATCAGGGAATAGCGCGTGCTTTGGACGGGCAGTATAAAACATTCGATTTTCAAACATGGTCGGAACTTTCGATCGCGGCTCATGATGAGTCGATCGGCCTAGTTGGGCGGCTTATCAGAGTTCCGAGGGTAGTTGTTCTTGTGACCTACGATCATCTTCCCCGCCGCGGGGTCAGATTTTCAAGAATCAATATATTATTTAGAGACCGTCATACGTGCCAGTACTGCGGCAAAAAGCTTGCAAGAAATAAACTTAATCTTGATCATATCATTCCGCGTTCCAAGGGAGGCCTGACGACATGGGAAAATGTTGTTACAAGCTGCCACGATTGCAATCGCAGGAAGGGCGGCCGGACACCCAAAGAAGCCGGGATGAAACTGATTCAAAAGCCTTCGAAGCCCGCATCGGTTCCATTTTTCGATCTATCCCAATATTCCATAAAGTACGAGGCTTGGAAACCGTTCATAAGTTACATCGACTTCAGCTACTGGAATGTGGAGCTAGAACCGTAATGCGTTTGGATGTCTATATTACAAAACTCCATCCTGAAATTTCCCGCTCAATGGCGAAAAGGCTGATCGAAAACGGAAATGTCAGAGTTTTAGGGAATGTCATCAAGAAAGTTCACCACTCAGTGCAAAATAATGAACAGGTCGAAGTAAAAGTGCCCGAACCGCAAAAAACAGAAATCATGCCTCAGAATATTCCGGTCGAAATAATATATGAAGACAAAGATATTATTGTAATCAATAAGTCCTCCGGAATAGCTGTTCATCCCGGCGCCGGAAACAGGGACGGCACATTAGTTAATGCGCTGCTGTATAGATGCCGCGATTTGTCCGGAATAGGAGGCGAACTTAGGCCGGGAATTGTGCATCGTCTGGACAAGGGGACATCGGGCATAATGGTTGTTGCAAAAAACGATGCGGCGCATATTTCTCTTTCAAATCAGTTCAAGTCAAGAACGGTAGAAAAAAAATATTACGCCCTTGTTTATGGAAAGGTTCCAAAGGAGGCTGGAGAAATAAAAGAAGCGATCGGCAGACATCCGTCAGAAAGAAAAAAGATGTCTGTTAAGACTAAACACGGCAGAGCCGCTGAAACATACTATAAAGTCAGCAAACGCTTTGGCAATGAGCTGACGCTTGTAGATATTAAACTAGGTTCAGGCAGAACGCACCAGATAAGAGTTCATTTTTCTTATATCGGGCATCCATTGGTCGGCGACGAAGTTTACGGAGGGAAAGCCGTAAAACGTTTAAAAAACAGCAACTTAAGAGATGTTATTAAACAAATTTCTAGACCGTTTCTGCATTCTTATTATCTTTCATTCAGTCATCCTTCCGCTGGCAAAAAGGTAGAGTTTGAGTCGGCGTTGCCGCTAGATTTACAAGGGGCGTTAAATGAATTATCTCGTTTCGAATCTGCTTGATAAAGCTTGTGTAACGCACGGTTTCGGGTTTAAAGGTTATTCCATAAGCAGCCACAAGCATTTTGCTACAAATCAGCTCCATTCAGACAATATTATTATTTTGAAGTCTTCGGAAAATTATTCTTTTCCGCTCGAAGCCGATGCTTTCATCACAAATGAGCGCAATATCGCCTGTTACGTTCGAACTGCCGATTGTGTCCCCATATTAATGTATGATCCTGTAAAAAAAGTTATAGGCGCGATTCACTCCGGCTGGCGCGGAACTCTTCTTCAATTAGCGACAAAGGCGGTTGCAAAATTTGAGGCCGATTTTGGATCTAGAAGGGAAAATATTATAGCCGCCATCGGTCCTGCAGTCGGAGGCGATTGTTATGAAGTGGGGGATGAAGTAATCTGGAAATTCAGAGAAGCCGGATTTGCCGTTGCTAATCGGCATTTGGATTTGAAAGAAATTAACAGATCAATTTTGCAAAATGCAGGGATAAAAAATATAGGCCTGATTCCAATTTGCAATCACTGCGACACGCGCTTTGCATCGTATCGGAGAGACAAAAGCGAAAAGGGGAGGCAGATAAGTTTTATAGTGATGTAAATTGTAGTAGTTCTAATTTGTTCCGACGTTTTTAATTTACAGTTTCGATTTAATCAGACAGACAACAATTTTCGACTAGGATTAGGACGATGATATATGATTAGGAAAAAGACGATTATGTAAGCTTGTAGAGAATTTTGACTATCTGCAATAATTTATCCTGAA
>JACPAJ010000052.1 GCA_016180865.1 Deltaproteobacteria bacterium | reverse complement strand
AAATGGGAACAGCTTATCTTTTTAAAAATGTATGAAAAGGGGATTGTTACAAGAAAAGAGGCGATGCTTAACTGGTGCTCCACATGCAAAACGGTTTTAGCCAATGAACAGGCCGAAGGGGGAAAATGCTGGCGGTGTGATAACGAGGTTAATTTAAAACCGATGACGCAGTGGTTTATTAAAATTCCCCTTTATGCCGAGGAGCTTCTGGCTGATATCGACAAAGAGATGTTAGGCTGGCCGGAACGCGTCCGCACAATACAAAAAGCATGGATAGGACGGAGCGAAGGAGCGGTGATAAGGTTTAGAATTGCCCCCTCTCCCTCCCCCTCCCCCTCGAGGGGGGAGGGCAAGGGTGGGGGTGATACTATTGAAGTCTTCACTACCCGCCCTGATACACTTTACGGCGCAACATTTATGAGTCTCGCGGCGGAACATCCGCTTGTTTTGGAATTATCGAAAGGAACCGCGCAGGAAACTAAAGTTAAGGAATTTGTTGAAAGGACTAAAAAGATAGGCCGCCTTGACAGGCTTTCCGGTAATTACGAAAAAGACGGAGTATTTACCGGCGTATCATGCATCAATCCGGTCACCGGATGGGAGATGCCGGTTTACGCGGCGAATTTTGTTTTGATGGATTACGGAACCGGCGCTGTGATGGCTGTTCCGGCACACGATCAGAGGGACTATGAGTTCGCAAAAAAATATAATTTGCCGGTTAAGGAAGTTGTCAGTCGCTTGTCAGCTGCCCCCTCTCCCTTTCCCTCCCCCTCAAGGGGGGAGGGTGAGGGTGGGGGTGACCCAACATCCGCTTACGAAGGCCCCGGCACTCTTATAAACTCCGGCGAATTTACAGGAATGGATAATGAAAAGGCCAAAGCTGAAATCATAAAACTTGTTAAAAAACAAGGTGTTGGAAATGTAACTGTAAACTATAAGTTGAAGGATTGGTGTATCAGCCGGCAGCGTTATTGGGGAGCTCCGATACCTATTATTTATTGCGATAAGTGCGGAACGGTTCCTGTTCCGGAGAAAGAACTTCCGGTTGAACTTCCGAAAGATGTTGAACTGACGGGAGAAGGCGGTTCGCCGCTTGCTAAAGTTAGCTCTTTTGTAAACTGCAAATGCCCAAAATGCAAAGGGAAGGCTAAGCGCGAAACAGACACAATGGATACTTTTGTTGAATCTAGCTGGTACTTTCTGCGTTACTGTTCCCCTAAATTTGCCAAAGGGCCGGTTGATCCTAAAGCCGCAAAATATTGGATGCCGGTCGATCAGTATATCGGCGGAATTGAACATGCCGTCGGCCATCTTTTATACTGCCGTTTTTACATGAAAGTGCTTCGCGACTTGAAGGTTCTTGAATTCAGCGATTCCAATGAGCCTGTGAAAAAGCTTTTAACTCAGGGGATGGTAACGCTCGGCGGAGCGGCTATGTCAAAATCAAGGGGCAATATTGTAGATCCGGACCTGATTATTGAAAAGTATGGCGCAGATACTGCAAGATTATTTATTCTTTTTGCCTCCCCGCCGGAAAAAGACCTTGAATGGAGCGATTCTGGGATAGAAGGGTGCTGGCGTTTTTTAAATAGGGTATGGAGGATTACTGTTGCGAGAACCCCCTCTCCCTCTCCCTCCCCCCTCGAGGGGGAGGGAGAGGGAGGGGGGGTTCTGGAACGCCAAATCCACAAAACCATCAAGCGCGTAACCGAAGATATCGAGCGATTTCATTTTAATACAGCTATTTCGGCAATTATGGAGTTTGTAAATTTCTTGTATTCCGCGGAAACGGTTTCTAAGAAAGCCGCGGAAACGCTTATTTTGCTTATTGCCCCGTTTGCTCCTCATATGTCCGAAGAACTCTGGCTTTTGTCAGGAAACAGGGGCGGAATTGCAAAGGCTGAATGGCCAGCATTTGATCCGGCAAAAGCAAAAGCCGAAAAAATGACGATAGTAATTCAGGTTAACGGCAAACTCCGCGATAAAATCGAAATTGAGCCTGACGCTTCAGCAGAGGCGGTAAAAGAAGCTGCTTTGGCAAACGAAAAAATCATTCATGCTATGAGCGGGGCAAAGCCTAAAAAAATTATTTTTGTGCCATGGAAGCTTGTAAACATCGTTATATAAAATTATGCCGAGACTTACATTATCGGATTTGGACAAGGAGCTCCGTTCAAAAAATCTGAGGTCAGTTTATCTGATTTACGGCGATGAACCGTATCTGGTCAATACAGGCCTTACGCGCATTAAAGATTACATCGCAAAAATCAACGGGCCAAATTCTGAGCCGGAGCGCTTCAGCGGCAAAAACGCGAATCCATCCGAAATCGTAACATCTCTAAAAACATTGCCGATGTGGTCGAAGCATAAGTTGGTCATTGTGAGCGAGGCGGATTCCATAAAACAGCCCGATGAATTTATCCGTTATTTTGAAAAATATTCTCCGGCATCAACCGTGGTTTTCGTTGCGGAAAAAGCCGATGCGCGGACGAAATTTATTCAGGCATGCCTTGAAAAAGGCGGCGCAATCGAATGCAAGGCCCTTTATGACGATAAAATTCCGGACTGGATTAGAATTGAAGTCTCCTCGCGCGAAAAATCGATATCTATAGATGCATGCAGGATTATCGCAGAACTTGTCGGCAATAACTTAGGCGAGATATCCTCGGCCATAGATAAGATTAATCTCTATATAGGCAAAAAAAATCTGATTGAAACGAATGATGTTGAAACCGTGCTTACAGACACTAGCCGCCGAAACATTTTTGAGTTTACGGAGGCTGTGGGAGAAAGAGACCTTGCAAAGGCGATGTATCTGCTGAAACGGTTGATGCAGTTTAATGAAAACGAAGTTGCGATTCTCAGCATGCTTGCCCGCCATTTCAGGATATTATTGAAGGCAAAAGATGCCCTTGGAAAAGCACAGGGCTATAATAAGTTTGAAATCTCCAAGGCTATCGGCGTAAACCCATTTTTTGTCGAACGATACGTGAGCCAGTCGAAGCGTTTTTCGCTCACAGGGCTTAAGTCGCTGTTTGGAAAGTTGTACGGCGCCGACAGAATGTTAAAAACCAGCCGCCTGAAAAAAAGCGCGATCCTTGAGCGCTGCGTGAGGGAGATTATTCTTTAGTTAGAGGGCGTTTACAGCGCGCGTTAATCTTGAAATATATCTGGAGCTGGAACGGTAATGGACGGCTCCTTTGGTCGCGGTTGAAGCAATAATAGGGACTGCCGATTTAAGAGCCGTTAATGCGGCGTCTTTATTCTTTTGCTGCACGGCAGCTCTGACCTTTTTAATAGCCGTCCGCATAGCCGACAAATTATGCTGATTGCGCGCGTTGCGTTTTACAGCCTGTCTTGCGCGTTTCTGGGCGCTTGCGTGCCGCCCCTGTTTCATCTTCTTCTGAGTTCTCACATCTGCCATTTTAAAGAGTGCCTAAGTGCGTAAGTGCCTAAGTGCCTAAGTTGAAAAGTCACCGATAAGCATACTTATTAAGCTTTAACTATTGATTTGCGTGGCTAACATGGGGTATAAAGAATGTCAAACAGATATTATTTATGTCAGATCATCGCGAGATATCCAGAAGAGCCGGAATATTCGGTTTTTTCACGCTCATCAGCCGCATTTTGGGGTTGCTTAGAGACTCCGTTGTGGCCTATTTTTTCGGCACAAAGGCCGTTGCGGATGCTTTCTATGTTGCGTTCAGGATACCAAATCTTCTTAGAAGGCTTCTTGCCGAAGGCTCTCTTACAATGGCATTTGTGCCTGTTTTTACCGAATATCTAAAGCAATCGAGAGAAGAAGGAAAGCGCGTTGCCGACATAGTTTTCACTTATCTCTCCATCCTGCTGGTTTTAATCACAATCTGCGGCGTTATTTTTGCCCCATGGATAGTGCGTGCCGTCGCATACGGCTTTGGCGGATCGCCCGATAAATTTGCTCTGACCGTCTATCTTACAAGAATCATGTTCCCGTACATTTTTCTTGTTAGTCTCATGGCGTTTGCCATGGGAGTTTTAAACACGCTGAAAATTTTCGGCGCGCCGGCGGCTTCGCCGATACTTTTAAATTTAGGCATTATCGCAGGTGCCGCAATTTTATCCCGCTTTTTCGCGGAGCCGACCGTCGGATTAGCGCTGGGCGTTGTTATCGGCGGAATTTTTCAGCTTCTTTTGCAGATCCCGTGGCTTAAAAAGGAAGGAATGATTCCTAAATTTAATTTTAACTGGAAGCATCCGGCCTTGAAACGAGTCGGCCTTATCATGCTGCCGTCGGTTTATGGCGGCGCGGTATATCAGATAAACGTTTTGGTTATTACGCTGCTGGCTTCATTTCTTCCTCACGGCAGCGTTTCATACTTATGGTATGCCGACCGTGTAAATGAATTTCCGCTGGGGCTATTTGCCGTGGCGGTTGCGACGGCAACGCTCCCGACTTTATCTGAACACGCAGCCGACAATAACGCCCAAGCTTTTAAGGATACGTTGAATTACGGCTTGAGAATTGCGTGGACTGAATCGATTCCGGCGATGGTTGGAATAATACTTTTGGCAGAGCCGATCGTCAGATTGCTGTTTCAGCGCGGAGAATTTTCCAGCGAGTCGACGAAAGGAACCGTCGGAGCGCTGATCTATTTTGCAGCCGGCATTCCCTTTATTACAGGCGTTAGAAATATCGTTCCGGCTTTTTATGCAATGAAAGATTCCAGAACTCCGGTCATAACAGCAACCGCGGCGCTTGTAGTTAACGCGGTTCTTTCGCTTATTTTAATGAAGGTTATGCTTCACAGAGGCTTGGCGCTTTCGATGGCCATCGCTTCGGCAATAAATTTCGTTCTTCTTGCCTATGTTTTCAGAAAACGTATGGGCCTTATCGGCGGTCGAAAGCTTTTTCTGAGCACGATTCGAACGACTGTTGCCTGCGCCGGCATTATCGCGATTGTTTCTGCGGCAAAATACGGACTAGGCTTTTTCGGAGAAATTTCCCAATGGACTCTGGCTCTTCAACTATTTTCCGTTATAATCATATCGATGTTAAGTTATTTTGCTATTCTTAAAGTTGTCGGGCCTGAAGAGTTTTCTCATTTTAAAGCATTAATAAGGCACAAAGAGCGATAACCTCAGGCGTTAAAGATAATCGCAACTCCGATTACTGATATTACCGCTCCGATAGCCGCGCGCCACGAAATTTTCTCTTTAAATACGAAGATTGCAATCGGCAGCATCGCAATTGGAAGCGTAGATATAAGCGTGGCGGCGATTCCGGCGGGCGCATATTTTAAAGCGATGAGAGAAAACCATATTCCCAAAAACGCTCCGAATAGAGAACCGATAACAGTGTGAGAAACGGCTTTTTTGTCTTTGATATCTTTCGAAATTAAACTAGCGCTGCCTGAAGCAAAAGCAACAATCCAAAGCGTAAGCGCCGCCGCCAGAACGCGGATTAGTGTGGCGGAAAGGGGCGGCAATCCGCCATTTCCAATCATAACAGGTTTTGCTAAAACATATCCGGCCGCCTGCCCAAATGCGGCGAGAACGGCAAAAAGAATTCCGCGAAGGAGGCCGCCGGCTCTTGGGCTTGCTTTATTTTTATGTTCTTCCATTATAACCCATAAAGCTCCGAGAAGCGTAATAATTATGCCGACCCACGCCATCAGCTTCAGCTTTTCGCCAAGAAACGCTAACGCCAGAAGCGCTGTAAAAATCGGATTTGCGTTGAAAATGAGCAGAGAAAGCCTTGGCCCGATGTTAACATATGCTTTAAACAGAAATGAATCGCCGATTACAATGCCTACCACGCTGCTTGTGAGCAGTAATAACAGCTGTTTATTTGTAGCGGCCGGCCACGCCCGCTGAAATAATATCAAATGAAGGGTTATCAGGAAACATGAGCCAAGAAGCGTCCGGTAACGGTTTACGGCAAGAGCGCCTATTCTTTTTCCGGCAAGCGTAAAATTCGTTGCGCTTACAGCCCAAAAAAGAGCCGTTCCCAACGCCGCAATTTCGCCGATATATGCAATCATGTTTTCTTGCTATCATGACATAAATTTAATATCAACTTCTTGTTGAATTTAGAGCCGATTTAAACTAAAAAATTTACTTAGCAACTTTTTTATAGCCATGCCGATATACATGCTATGATTGATTATTTTCTAGCCATTAAAATATTGTTGGGAACAGGGGGCGGCACATTAAATTGCAGCGGCAATCCGGCATCTTCCGGAACCGTTGATGACGCATATCAAGATGCCCCCGAAGAAGCGAAAGCTGCCGACGGTGCTGCGGTTTCTGAAACAGCGTCCAATGCTTATGCAGATGCCTCAACAGATGGTTTAATCTGCGAAGAATCATTCATGTGCAAGGCTGATATATTTGCCGATACGCTTCCGGATACAT
>JACPAJ010000051.1 GCA_016180865.1 Deltaproteobacteria bacterium | reverse complement strand
GAAGAATTTAAGAAAATTCTTGTGGACGCGCCGTCCGAAACTTTTGGGGCGGGGGAGCAGATTTCAATCGATGAAGGCGAACGGCGCGAAGTTGTGATTCTTTTTTTAGATGTGGTCGGGTTTACGCGCCTTGCCGAAAAGCTGGATCCGGAGCAGCTGAAAATCGTGATCTCGTCAACTCTTAAAGTTATAACGAATCAGATAAAAAAATTCGGCGGAACGGTTGAGAAATATATCGGGGATGCGGTTTGCGCCGTTTTCGGGCGCCAGGAAACTCACGAGGATGATCATACAAGAGCTGTAGCATCCGCCATCTCGATTTTGGAAAGGCTTGAAGATGTCAATGCGATTCTGTCCACTAAGGGAATCGCGCTCCATGTAAGAATCGGCATAAACAGCGGGCTTGTAGTGACCGGCCAGATAGCAGAGTTTGAAACTGTTACAGGCGAAGCCATTAATGTGGCGCAGCGGCTTGAGGCGGCCGCGGAACAGGATTCCATATTTGTATCGGAAACGGTTTTTCGCGAATGCAAAAAGGCGTTCGAATGCGAGAAGCTGCAGCCGATAACGGTAAAAAATAAGACGGAACCGGTGCAGCCTTACAAGGTCGTTAAAAAACTGCCCGAAAAACTGCATAAGGAATATAAAGGATGGTTCGTCGGCAGGAAAAGCGAATTTTCCGAGATTGAAAAGGCGTTTCAAAACGCTAAAAAAGGAAATCTTACGTTTGTATCGATTGCCGGGGAGGCGGGGATTGGAAAAACGCGTTTTGCGGAAGAGGCTATCTCAAAACTTGCCGCAAAAAACAAGACGCTTGTTTTGCACGCCCATGCCGCATCTTTCGGCACGGAGCCTTATCATATTTTTGAAGATCTTATCGGCGACTATTATCTCCAAAGCAGAAAAATAATTGAGGATGTTTATTTAAAAGATATTTCTCATCAGATATTGACTGAAGATGAAAAGAAACGCCTTGAATCGATGGAGCCGAAATCGCGGCAGCTCGAAACTCAGCTTGCGATTAAAAAATTCATTCTTGATAGCAAAGCAGCGGTTGTTTTTATCGATAATCTGCAGTGGCTGTCGCCGTCATCCCATGAAACGCTTAAATGGCTCGAAGAAAATCTGGAAGCAAGCCTTCCGCTGATATTTATATTTTCCTACCGCCCTCCGTTTAACTTGGGGATGAAAAAGTGCAGCGATATTCTTTTGCCGCCGCTTTCGGAAAAAGAAATTCGTGAAATGATGGACGAGGGCGATCTTAATTTATCTCCTGCAGACAAAGCTAATGCTGTAAGCAGAGCCGGAGGAAACCCGTTCTATCTTGTAGAAATGATGGATGCTTTTAGAGCGGGCTCCGGTCTGCCGCAATCTGTAAAATCTCTTATCATGTGCAGATTTGACAGGCTGCCGAAAAATCACAGGTTTCTGATGCAGGTTGCGGCCTCAGCCGGCGGAAAATTTAGCGTTAAAATGGCTTCAAACATCGTCGAGCGCCTTAAATACAATTACAATATCGACGTTCTGATTAAAGAGCTGGTCGAGAAAGGTTTTTTTCAATCGTCGGGAGAGAATTATAATTTTACTCAGGCGATGGTTGAAGACGTCGTGTACGGGACGATTTTAAATGTTAATAAGGCGACGCTTCACCGCCTGATTGCCGAATGGGCAACGCATTCCGGCAAAGAAATATCGTCTTCATATCTTGCCGAACAATGGCTCAGGGCCGGGGACATTGCTAAGGCGACGGAATATTTTATCGACGCCGGCATGTCCGCCAAGCAAAAATATGCAAACCATGAAGCGATCATTTGTCTGGAGAAAGCCAAAGAGCTTTTGGCTGATAAGCCCGAAGATATCCGGACGAAAAGGATCTATTGCAATCTTGCGCTGCTGTATGATTTTGCGGGCGATATCAAAAGATATGACGGCATCATAAGCGAAGGGCTGAAGCATATCTCTTCGGGCGAGTTTTATTACCACTTAAAACTGCATGAAATTAACAGCCTTAAAAATAGGGGCGAAGTCAGGCGCGCTGCAGAGGAATACGGAAAGATTCTATCGGAACCGGATATTGTCAATTATTCGCAGATTCTGCTTAACGCCTATCTCGCAAGATGGCAGACAGCGCTGATGCTTTCAGAAGACAAGCCTGAATATATGGAGCAGGCTATTGCTCTGGCGGAATCCATAAATAATCCGGCCTTAAAACTGGAGGCTGAACAGACGGTTTTTAATCATTATAAAAATAAAAACGATTTAAAAGAGGCCGAAAAGCATTTAAATAAAATCGTGAGCATTCAATATAAAATGGATTTATTCAGCAAGCATCTGGCGGATCTCTTCTGGGCGTCATTTTACTGGGATAAGCAGGATAATTTTGAGGAGATTAGCAAGCGCGCGGATGTTTCCAGAAAATATTTTGAAGAGGTCGGGTGGCAGAAGGGGGCGGGCATGTCCGTTTTTTATGAAACTCTGGCTCTTTGGCGCTTAAATAAATTGAATGAGGCTCAAAAATTTCTCCTTTTGTACATAGACAAGACATTGGATGCTTACACAAAAATAAGGCTTCAGCTGGCGCTGGCAGCGGTGCTTTTAGCTGCGGGAAAAAGAAAAGAATATAAGGAGTTGAAAGCCGCCGTCATGGAGGCTTTAGGGCAAAAGGTTGATGCGGAAATCGAGAGGCAGCTGGCGGTTTTTGAAGGAATGCATGCGTCTGACGCCGAGGTTCCCGAGGTTGCCAATGCTTTAAGCCGTTTTGAAAAAATGGGCTCAAGCGGTTTGGATTGGGAAGAATATCAAATGACCTTAGCCGGTTTGCTCATAAGGCAGGGGAAATATGAGGAGGCCAAGAAGAGGCTTGAAAACGTCTATCCCATTATAAAATATAATGAAAAACGCTGGTTTCTGGAACAGCATGCGGCACTAATGTCTCAAATCAAGGCTTCATTTGACAAGGGCCGTTGATTGTGATTAAACCCCTCGAATCTTAAATTTATGATGCTTTGTCATTATTTAACGCCACATAATATCGTCGTTCTTCCAAAGCCCGCTTCTAAGGATGAGCTGCTGAAAGATCTTGCGGCTAAACTCGCAAATTTAGCCGGCGTCAGGAATCCAAGCCATATGGTTCAGTCTATTCTGGACCGCGAGCATGAAGGATCCACATTTTTGCCGACAGGGATTGCTATTCCGCATGCCCGCGTGCCTGATGTTGCTGAAATAAGCGTGATTATGGGCGTTGTTCCGGAAGGATTCAAGGAATCAGAGGATGTCGATCCCACATATATTTTCTTATTATTTTTCTCTCCCGTGAAAGAGAAGGAGTTTGGAAAACATTTAAAACTCCTTGCCAGAATTTCAGCCGTCTTTCGCGACCCGAATTTTGTGAAAGAGGTTGCATCAAGCAATAATCCTGATAAAGTCTTCTCGCTTATTCAGCAAAAAGAGAGAGAGACGGTAGAAGAGTAATCTTCTTAAATGGAAAAACTTTCCAAATATTCAACAAAGACCACCGCTATTGTCATAACGACGGCAATGCTGACGTTCGTTTCTTATTGGAGGGCTGCCGCGGTTGTCCTTTGCGATCTTGGCTCCTCAGCTTTTTATGCCTGCGGCATTGCGGAGCAGGCGATCGGCAAAGCGGCGCCGTGGTTTGTGATTGCGATCATGCTGTTTTCTTACACTGTGCGCTCGATTTATATGGAGTCGTGCGCAATGTTCGTCCGCGGCGGAGTTTACAGAGTTGTTAAACATGCTCTTGGCGGGCCGCTGGGTAAAATCAGCGTTTCGGCTCTTTTGTTCGATTATTCGCTTACGGGCCCCATAAGCGCTGTCGCAGCCGGTCATTATCTGATAAGCTTCATTAATCAACTGCTGACGATGGTTGGCATGACTGAACTCAGCATGCCCCGCGCTACTTTTGTTTCGCTTTTTGCAGCCATAATTATTATATATTTCTGGCGCAAGAACGTCATAGGAATCGAAGAATCGAGCGGAAAGTCGCTTCGCATCGTTCAGCTTTCAAGCGTGATGATAGGAGCGCTTTTCATCTGGAGCGTTATAACCCTTTTAATGGGAAATTATCAGCTTCCGCCTTTTAAACCTCAGCCAACGGAAGAAGCGCTTGGCTGGCTTCAAGGCGTTTCCTGGGTAAAGACAGTCGGGGCCTTTGGCGTGATGATTGCTCTTGGGCATTCCATTCTTGCGATGAGCGGCGAAGAATCCCTCGCCCAGCTTTATCGCGAACTTGCCTCGCCGAAAATTAAAAATTTAAAGAGGGCTGCGGCAATCATTTTTGCGTTCAGTTTTTTGTTCACGGGCATTATTTCGCTTTTTGCCGTGATGATCATTCCGGATGAAATCAGGCCGGCGTATTATGACAACCTCCTCTCCGGATTATCGATGAATCTGGCAGGCCCTGTTATAGCAAAGATGATAATGCAGGGGTTTATCGTGCTTGTGGGCATCCTGCTTTTATCGGGTGCCGTAAATACGGCGTTTGTGGGCGCAAACGGGGCGCTTAACAGGCTCGGCGAGGACGGTGTGTTTGCCCTATGGTTCAGAACTCCTCATAAAAGATACGGCACCACGCATAGATTTTTTACGATAATTGCCGTTATTCAACTTGCGATAGTTTTTTTGTGCCGCGGCGATGTCTATCTTCTTGGCGAGGCATATGCGTTCGGAGTTATTTGGTGTTTTGTCAGCCAGGCGCTGGCTGTTTTTGTCTTAAGATGGAAAGACAGGACGCCGCGCGAATTTATGGTTCCGTTCAATATTAAAATCGGCGGAGTTGAAGTTCCGATCGGGATAGGTTTTATTTTTCTGGCGCTTTTTGGAATTGCGGTTGTTAATTTTTTCACAAAGACGGTTGCCACAAAATTCGGCGTTTTGTTCACGGCAGTAGTATATATAATTCTAATGATTTTTGAGCGCGTTAACAAGAAGAAGAGAATATCCGAACATGAACACGCGCTGGAGATGGTTAATCTTGAATTTTTTGACACGGCGGATCCGGGCGTTTGCGGCTGCAAACATGAAGATAGGATTTTAGTGGCAGCGCGCGACCCTAAAAATCTTTCACACTTGAAAGATGTTATCGAACGCGTGGATCCTAATAAGACCGATATCCTTGTTATGACCGTAAAACAGGGGCACATTGCGCAGAAAGGCGGAGTTGAGGATCTGCCTTTAGATGAGAGGCAGCTCTTGACAAATATTGTGGCGCTAGCGGAAAAACATGGCACCAATGTTATCCCATTAATGGTGCCGGCAAATGATCCTATTTATGCCACCGCCAAAGCCGCGTTTGATCTGGGCGCGAGAGAAATTGTTTTGGGAAAATCTTTAAAAACGGATCCGGAAGTGCAGCTGGAAAAGATTGCCGTTGCATGGGGATTTGTCACGTCCGGCAACCCGCGCAAAATCACCGTTCGGGTTGTATGGCCGGAGCATGAGTTGAAGTATGAACTGAGTTAGTAATAAGTCGTGGCGGGTCGCAATAACAAGATGCTTATGGATAATATACTTTTTTCCGCTATATTTACCGCCTTACTAGTCATCTTCGCCGCCGTTCTTTTGGGCTGGGCGTCAGAAGCGCTTGAAAAATTCGTGGCTCCGGGCCTTGCTCTGGCGCTGCTGGCCTTTTTGCAAACGCTTCCTGAATATACGGTTGAGGCAGTTATCGCATGGAGCAGAAATACGCATCTGATGGTTGCGAATCTCACCGGCTCTTTGCGCCTCCTTTTAGGTTTCGGCTGGCCGATGATATTTATCATTGCCGCCGTGGTTCACGGTATCAGGACCAGAAAACTTTTAACGAAACTTGAACTTAATCCGCATCAGTCGTTGGAAACGCTTTTTTTAATGCCGGCGGTTATTTATTTCACTTTTATCTGGTTTAAAAAAACAATGACGCCCGTCGACGGCATTATCCTGATATCGATGTTTCTTGTTTTCATTAAAGTTATTTCAAAAACAAAGGTAGGCGATGAAGAGGAAATCGAAAACGGCGACATGCCGCGCGTCGTTAAAAAGATAGTTCAGCTGCCTGCAAAAAAGCGAAATGCCGGCATTATAGCGTTGTTTGTGGTTGGGGGAGCGGCGATTCTTCTTGTGGCCCATCCGTTTGTGGAGTCATTGAAAGCTCTTGCAGTATCTTTGGGAGTCAGCGAATTTCTTTTTATCCAGTGGGTGGCGCCTTTCATCAGCGAATTTCCCGAAAAGACCACGGCATTTATCTGGGCGAGCAGAGTCACAAAAGCCACAACCGGCATGATGAATATGGTCAGCTCCAATTTAAACCAGTGGATGCTTTTGGCGGGAAGCCTGCCTTTGATATTCAGCATAAGCTCAGGCGCATATTCCACGATTGTTTTCGACGCTTTTTGTGGGATGCAAAAGTCACATGGTGGGAGGTCTTTTTGATATTTGGATTGTGGATAATCGGTTTTTTCTTTCCCGCCGAACGGCATTACATTATCTACGCCCATCTTGCGGCGTTTATAATAATTGTTATAGTTTCCTTTATCATGCAGCCTGTGCCTGAAATATGGAAGAAGGCAAGGAGAGCTATCTGAGGAGGAGGCGCGTATGTTGTTATTACTGTTAACAGGGCTTTTGGCAGGGATTTTGGGCGGATTTTTTGGAATCGGCGGCGGAATTATAATAATTCCCATTCTAATTTATTTGTTCGGTTTTGCACAGCACATGGCGCAGGGAACAACGCTTGCTGCGATGATTCCGCCGATCGGTCTTATGGCTGCTTATGCCTATTGGAGAGCGGGGAGTGTTGATATAAAGGCGGCCGCCCTGATTGCGATCGGTTTTTTTGCCGGCGGATGGATCGGCGGCTCGCTTGTCCAATATATCCCTGAAATCAGCCTGAGAAAAGCATTTGCTGTTCTATTATTATTAGTGGCGGTGAAGATGTGGGTCGGGAAGTAGGAAAAAAATGTTATTTTGCCGCTAGCATTCCAAAACGCGGCACACGGCGTTTTTTACGCCGAGCGGGCGGATTTTCAGACCTTAGAGAGCTCAAATCAATTGTAATCTCCTCTGCCGGCAGCGAATATTCTCTTCCGCTGGCATCTTTTCTTTGGCCGGTTAAAACAAGCAGCGTAATTTTATCGCCATCGATATTTTTTACTACCATGAATGGCTCATCTCTGCCTGCCGTGAGAGAGCCGCTAAAAACTTTGTGGTTTTTGAGGTCGATTACATCAATGGCCTTTGATTCGGGTTCGCCGGCCCGACCTTTAATTTCACCGCCGACGGCAACAATAATATCATGCTGCTGGATATAAACGACCGCCGCATCTTCGCGCCCTTCGCTTAAGCTTAGGCCTGAATTGCCAAAGGTTTGCGTTGCAGGATCGAATGTTTCTATTTCAACCGGCGAACCGTCTTTTCCCGACCCTCCGATAATATAGACAAGGCCGTCATTTGCCAATATGGCCCTGTGATCCTTGCGCGGGCACTTCATTTTGCCGGCAACGGGCGTGAATGCCTCCGCCCAAAAATCGAAAATTTCTGCGCCGCTTGAATCGGTGCCGTTTCCGCCAAGTAATAGAAATTTATCTCCCGGAAGCTTTGTAAGCGAATGGCCCCCGCGCTCGTGCGTCATGTTGATTGTTTTGGCCTCGCCGGTTGTAGTTGAGACGACAGCTGTTTTTAGAACGGGCCCCTTTTGAGTGGCGGGATCTTTTTTTCCGTAGCCGCCGGTTATTATAGCCCGATTGCCGACCATATCTGCAGCATAACAGAGCCTTTGTTCGATACCGGTAGAGTCATTATGGCTTTCCAAACGTCTATTTTTTCGATCAAAAAGATCAAAATCGGGCATATTTTTGCCGGCGTTTTGATCGGTGTTTCCGCCAAAAAGAAGACAATAGCCAAGCGTGCAGATTGGCCTAAGATCCTGGTGGCTTGCGATCATTTTGCCGATTTCTTTTGTCTCACAGGTGTCGATATTTACAAAGACGCAGGTGTTATTGCCGTGTCCGGCGCCGGTTTGCGAAGCAACATTCCCGCCGCACAGGAAAAATTCGTTCGTTCTTGTGAGGTCTTGAATCGGCGTTGTCCACCAGATTCCGGTATTCAGCTCCTGCCCGTTTGAACATATATATTTTTTGCTTTCTATGCCGTTGGCCATATTGCCAAGGTTATCGGCAGGCTTTCAGATAAGTTGCGTGGTTTTTTGTTAGGCAGTTAAACTAGCTGGCAGGCCGGAAGATCTTTAAAATGGGAGTCCATAGTAATAACTGTTGATTCAGAATAGAGTGCAACCGAATAGATCATGGAATCCGCCATCGGGATTTTATGCTGCAGGCTGATATCTGCTGCCTGCACTGCTAAAGCTTGGTCTATAGATGCGATTGTGCTCGACAACCTTTCCATTTGAGCTAAAAGGAGCACGGCAAACGCCTCTCCCTTTTCCGCCTTGATCTTTTTATAGACCTCATATGCTACAATCGACGGAAGGATTATTTTATTTGGAGGCTTAAAGAATTTTTCCAACCCCTTCGCTTTTGAACCGCCGGAGAAATATTCAAGCCACACAGATGAATCGATCAATATATTCATGTTCTGTCTTCCTCATCACGCAAGTTTGATATATCCATTCCTTTGCAGATTCCCTTAAGCTCGGAAAGGCCGATTTCCGGTATAAGAACTATTAAATTATCCTTGGCGTAAATCATAAGCCGCTGCCCCGGCTTGATTGCAACAGCATTGCGCACCTCTTTGGGTATAACGATCTGATATTTTGGTGAAACGCGTCCGTATGTCATAAAGGCTCCTTTGTAGAACGTTTTAGTATAATTGTAATACGTTATTGGATATTTGTCAAACGGTATTCGTGGTTGGGCTTGCTGTTCCGGCACGGAACTAGCGTTCTGCTGTTCTGTAGGTAATACCTAAAATCCTGGACCCGTGTGGTAGTAGGTGCCCGAAGACATTGGATAATAATAAGGCCATGGAGAAGGCTGAGTTGCTTGTGGGGGTGGTGAAACATGAGATACGCTGCGTTCAGGGACGGCTCCTTTGCCGCTAAGCACGCTGCGGAGTGCGGTGGCAGCTCTATCCAATTCAGTTATGGCATCAGAAAGGTTTGAACATTCAGCGGAAACTTTGGCGGTGCAGTGTTGGCTAAATAAATTTTGCAGGTTGGTTCTTTCTTTAACAATATCGTCCAAATGCTTAACTACTTCACTTCTAAGAGAGTCGACCATAATAGGGCCTCCTTGGTTGTTAATTAATTTCTAGTGTGTCTTATAAAGCATGTGGAGGGGGGTAACAGTCAACTGAAAAATTCATGCATAGAAAAATTTCTTGACAATCTACTATGTTCGTATAAAGATGTTCACATGCAGTTGCTGTTGATAACTTAAGATTGCTGTTTTAAATATAAAGGAGGTTTTAATATGACTTATATCCCGGTATTAGATGATGTGAAATTAGCTTATGTCAGACATGAAATAAATGACAAAGCGGGAAAGTATAACGATGAGGGTTGTCTAGCAAGGAGCTTTGATGTTTATACTTGTGCCGATCTTGCCTTAGAGTTAGTTGATTTAGAAGTAAAAAGGAATGAACTCCTTATTAAAATGGGTGATAGGGAATCGGCTGAAACAACAGTAATGCCATCCGGCTCTTCCACAGGGCGGGTCTGCTATAGTTCAGATAATTTTCCGAGCCCGTGTTATAGTCCGGATGATACATGTTTTATACTCGATAGAGATAAACGCCCAGGCGAGTTATGTTTTGATTACAGTTCTGTTAAAAAACTGAGCTACGATGGCGTTCGAGCTGTAGCTGACTCATTGCATTCCATCAGGCGGTTTTTTGCGTAAAAAAGCTTGTGCAGGTTTTCGGTGTGTCTGATGCAAGTCTGCAATATGTTCATTTCCGGAGGGAATTTATCCTGCAGTTCCTTGGTTAAAATATCCTGCCTGAATCCCGACATGAAATGGATTGAGTCTCTGACCAGCCATAAAAAATCTACCGCCTTTTTTATGTAAACCTTTTCTGTGGGGTTGAGCATATTTTCAGGTTTTTTGCCTGAAATAGCCGTTATCCAAGTAAAGAAAGAATATTCCCTTAAACCGCCTCTTCCTTTTTTCAGATTAGGCTCATTCTTATTGTCCGGCAAATCATTAAGGAACTTGTCGTAGTCGGCAATCACATCTTTTAGTAACTTCATGCGGTTATTATTTGCTGCAAAGTGGCTATTGAGCAAACTCTTCCACTCTTTATAAATTTGTTTGGAGCCGCAGATAAACCTTGTTTCAAAAAAGACAGTCTGCTCGTGCAAATTAAAGTTCCAAGTTTTTATGGGTTTGCTGATATCGCGGTTCATGATCGCTATATTAATTTTTTTATCCAGCAGAGGTTTAAGAAATGTTTTGTCGAGTTTGGGAAACACATCCTGCCGCAATCCTTTATGAAGTATCTGAAGATCAAGGTCAGAATAGCGGTTCATCTCCTGCCTGCCGTAACTTCCGGTTGCAATTATGCTTATATCCTCCAATGATATCGGATGGATGGGCTTACGAAGGAGTTCTTCGATCAGCTTATCGTAAAAATTAGAGCGTTTAATCAATATCTCTTTGGCGGAAGAGTTTGACTGATAAAGAGACCGCAAACGTTCTTCGTGCTTTAAAATGTCCATTTTGTTCACTGTCATTTAATAATAATTTTAGACCCCGAGTTCGCCATTCCACAATTTATCGAGGAATTTTTGCCATGGAAGGATATCAATCCAGCCTAATATTTTTCTTGGCTCTTCTTCGAGAGAAATAACGATGTGTCGTTTTGCCGGCATATCATCTTTTACGTCATGCACTCTTTTGGAGGCTTTTATCTCAATGGCGATTTCCTTATCACCGAGGATGAAATCCACTTCCTGTCCGGAGCTTGTCCGCCAAAAAGTTATCTCCATTTCCGGATTGCGGTATGCCTGATAGGCCTTAAGCTCCATCAAAATATAATGCTCAAATGATTTGCCAAACTCAGGACTTCCAATCGCGGGCCTCCTCTTTGCAAGAAAATTGGCAACGCCCACATCAAATAAATAAAATTTCTCTGTTTCTATCATTCTGCGTGTTTTTGATCTTGTCCACGGCGGAATTCTGAAACCGAGATACGTGTCTTCCATGATATCAAAATATGATCTAACAACCTTAGAGGAAACTCCCGCCTCGCGCCCGACATTCGCGTAATTTAAAAGCTCGCTGCTTGTGATGGAGGCAACCCTTAAAAACTCGCTGAAAGCCGGGATGTTTCTGACAACAGCTTCGGAAGCAATCTCCTCTTTCAAATAATCGGCTATGTACGCTCTCAAGTCTTCGATTGGATTCGAAGATAAAAAGTGCGGAGGCAAAAGCCCCGACACCATTATCTTTTCAAGGTCTATTTTATCAACCTCTTTATAGGAGAGCGGCGTCATTATTCGTCTCCATGCACGTCCGCCCAAAAGATTCGCATGACCCCTTCTTAGTTTTCTCGCGCTCGAACCGGTAAGCAAAAAATTCACAGAACTATTTTCTATAAGCCAGTGGACTTCATCCAGCAACGCCGGTATTTTTTGAACCTCATCTATTACTATTAAGCCTTTATAATCCGAGTACCGTTCGCGCAAAAGCGACGGCCTTGAGGAATATTCGGCAAAAACATCTGTTTTTAAAAGATCAATTATTGGAATACTCTCCAAGTGATGTCGTATCCAATATGTTTTCCCAGCTTTACGCGGCCCCCATAAAAAAGCGGTCTGTTTTTCAGGTAATTTTAAGTCTATTAAACGGCGGATTATCTTTCCCATGTGGTTATTTTATCCTGATAAAATGCCTATTGTCAACCCATTAATTAAATGACCAACCTTGACATTCTTCTATTAAATGCATAAAAGCCAGCCATGTCAAAGGTTTATGTCGGAATAGATATTGGTTCTATAAGCTCCAAGGTTGTCGTTTTTGACGACAAAGGCAGCCTTCTTTTCAAAGATTACAAGCGGACATTCGGAAGGCCGGTTGAAACTGTAAAAACTCAACTTGAAGAGCTTAAACATTTTGAGATTGCAGGCGTTACTGCAACCGGTTCGGGAGCCCGATTATTGGGGCAACAAATCCCTGACTACCAATTTCACGTCATTAATGAATTTAAAGCGCTTATTACTGCTATTGGCAAATTATATCCGGACGTTCGCACGATTTTTGAAATGGGCGGAGAGGCGAGCAAATTTATCAGAGTTGAGAACGGGCAAATTATTGAATACGGCAAAAGCGGGGATTGCGCCGCGGGAACAGGCTCATTTATTGATCAGCAGGCAGAGAGATTGCACTACAAAGTGGAAGAGATCGGTGAATTAGTTAAATGTTCCTCAAGGTGCGCGCGCGTTGCGGGCAGATGCTCGGTCTTTGCAAAGTCGGATATGATTCATGCGCAGCAGAAAGGCTACACTCCGCCTGAAGTTTTAAAGGGCTTATGCCTTGCCGTAACCAGAAATTTCAAGGCGACAATCGTGAAAGGGCGGCATATTATTCCGAAGGTCGCGTTTGTCGGCGGCCTTGCTCTTAATGAAGGCGTTGTTTCAGCTCTCAGGGAAACTTTTGAGCTGCAGGAGCGCGACTTGGTCGTTCCAAAAGATGCCGAGTTTATCGGGGCGATTGGAGCAGCTGCTTTGGCTAGTGAGAGTTTGTCATCCCTGCGAAAGCAGGGATCTAGTGTGTATAAGCTGGATCCCCGTTTTCACGGGGATGACAGATGTAATTGTGGGAATGACAGAGACGTTTTATCTCCTCTCTCCACCAAAAATGTCCGCTTTTTGCGCGACAGGGTGAAACCTTATCAATTTAAAGAAACAGGAAAAGTGAACGCCTTTCTCGGCATAGACATCGGCAGCGTCTCCACAAACTTCGTTGTGCTTGATGAAGCAGGCGAACTTATAATGGAAATATATACATATACCAAGGCTCGGCCGATAGAAGTCGTCACAGATGGATTGAAAGAAATTGAATCCGCAATTGGAGATAAGGTTAATATTTGCGGCGTTGGAACAACCGGTTCCGGGCGCGAGCTTGTCGGAGAACTTATAGGAGCCGATGTTATAAAAGACGAAATCACCGCCCATAAAACCGGCGCCTTTCATATATCTCAAAGGCTGGCGGATGGAAACGCCGGTGTTGATACAATTTTTGAAATTGGCGGACAAGATGCAAAATACATCAGAATAGAAAACGGAATTGTGACCGATTTTGCAATGAATGAGGCGTGCGCCGCGGGGACCGGCTCGTTTCTGGAGGAACAGGCGGCCAGGCTTGGGATAAGCATAAAGAACCAGTTTGCGGATCTTGCGCTTGCTTCCAAAAATCCGGTGGCGCTTGGGGAGCGATGCACGGTATTTATGGAGCGCGATGTGAACGCCCATCAGCTGAAAAACTCTAAAATTGAAGATATCGTAGCGGGCCTCGCCTACTCGGTAGCAACAAATTATTTGAACCGCGTTGTAAGAGGCCGCAAAATCGGGGGTCATATATTTTTTCAAGGCGGCACTGCTTATAATGATGCGGTAGCTGCGGCTTTTTCGCAGATTTTAGGCAAAAAAATTACCGTTCCACCGCATAATGGCGTGATCGGCGCGGTGGGGGTGGCGCTGCTGGCGCGGTATGGGGATGACACGCGCACTACAAAATTCCGCGGATTTGATTTAGGCCGCGTCAGCTATACCATGCGTGAATTTGCATGCGGCGCCTGTTCGAATAACTGCGACATTCAGGAATTTAACGTTGAAGGTGAAAAAACATTTTGGGGCGATAAATGTTCCAACCGCTTCCGCAAAAAAGCAAGAACCTCCAACAAGCCCATTATTGAAGATCTGTTGAAATTGCGGACAAACTTATTAGAAGGTGTCCCTCACCAACGTACTAACGCCCGCCATTACAACTTTGGCGGGCAGGTACCAGCGGGCCAACCCATCGACAAGGCTCGGGGCAGGCGCACCAAAATCGGTGTTCCCTGCGCCATGTTTTATTTTGACCGGTTTCCGTTCTGGCGCGAATATTTTGAATCGCTCGGCTGCGAAATTGTTGTAAGCGATCCTACAAATAAAAATATTGCGCACGATAGTTTGGAACTTACGGTTTCGGAGCCGTGTTATCCAATAAAATTGGCTCATGGGCATGTAAAGGATTTGGCGGATAAGAAGGTTGATTACATTTTCGTGCCGAATGTGCTAACCGCCCCCTCTCCCCAACCCTCCCCCTCGAGGGGGGAGGGTGAGGGAGGGGGTGATCCCATATCTTACTTATGCCCGTGGCATCAGACGCTGCCATTTGTCGTCAGGGCTGTTCCAGCGTTTGAAAATATAAAATTTATCGCACCGACGGTGCAGTTTGAATTCGGGGCAAAATTTGTGACCAAATGTTTGAATGGGGTGGCAAAACAGCTTGGATGTTCCGGTTCAAAAAACCGGGAAGCGGTTGAAAAAGCCTATGAGGCCCAAAAACTTTTTAATGAAAAGTTGTTTGCAGAAGGAAGGAATGCTTTAAGCGTTTTGGAAGCGTCAAATTCTCCTGCAGTTGTGCTTTTAGGAAGACCGTACAATATTTACGATACGGGGGCAAATCTGAATGTTCCGGTAAAACTTCGCGAATATTACGGCATAAACATTTTGCCGATCGATTTTCTTCCGGTTGACGATGTGGATATAACCGGCATCACTAATAATATGTTCTGGAATTACGGCCGAAAAATTATCGCTGCAGCGCGCTTTATTGCCTCAAAGCCGAATCTGCACGCTATATTCATAACGAATTTCAAGTGCGGGCCCGATTCATTCATAAAACATTTTTCTACATGGGCTGGAGACAAGCCATATTTGACGCTTCAATTCGACGAACATGCAAATGACGCCGGAACGATTACGCGCATTGAAGCATATCTGGACAGCAAAGGGTTACTAAAAGGTTCTATATGCAAGAATTGCAAGGAAGAACATTATTCATCCCCGAAATGGATTACGGCGGGGCAAGAGTGCTCGCAGCGGCCTTCCGCGCCGGCGGAGTAAAAGCGCGCGTTGTGCCGCCTTCGGATGCTTTTTCGAATTCACTTGGCGGCAAGTGCACGTCGGGGGATGAGTGTTATCCAACAAAAATCACGCTCGGCGATTTTCTGGCTATACTAGACAGAGGCGATGTTAAACGGGAAGAGGCGGCTTTTTTTATGGCAACAGCCGATGGCCCGTGCCGTTTCGGCCAGTATGCCGGATTTATGCGGAAGACGCTGGATGAGCTTGGCTACAATGATGTTCCGATTTTTTCGCTTACAAGCAGAACGGCCTATCACGATCTTGGAGACGGCTTTGAAAGGAACGCATGGAGAGGAATTGTCGCCGCGGATATTTTGAGAAAGTTTCTGCACATGACAAGGCCGTATGAAATCAATCATGGCGATACGGATAAAGTTTTTGAGGAGTCGGTGGAAGAAGTGTGCAGGGTGGTTGATGGTGGAAGTCATTTAGCCGAAGTTTTAAAAACTGCCCGCAATCGTTTCAACGCAATTCCAGCCCGCAACAAAGGCTCATTTCCTTTAATAGCGGTTGTCGGCGAAATATTCTGCCGCCTCAATACATTTTCCAATCAGGATTTAATAAGAAAAATCGAGCAGCACGGCGCAGAATGCTGGCTGACCGGAGTTTCCGAGTGGATTTTATATACCAACGCAGATGAAATCAGGAGATTGAAAGAAAAAGGCCTTTTCTTGTCTAAAAAGATGCTCAAAGCCGCCGCTAAGCGTTATATTTTGAAAAAAGATGAGCATAAACTGCTGGCGCCTTTTATAAATGACCTTAAAGGCCGCGAAGAATGTCCGGTGAATAACCTGCTGAAATTAAGCCTGCCGTATCTGCCGTGGTACGGTTCGCTGGGCGAGATGACTCTTTCCGCCGCCGGGGCAATTTACGCGCACAAAAAAGACTGCGCGGGCGTTGTGGATATAAGCTCATTTGCCTGCATGAATGAAATTGTGGCCGAATCGGTTTTTCAAAAAATCAGCAAAGACCTGGGAAATTTCCCGATTAAAGTTTTTTATTTCGACGGCACCTCGCAAAACTTAGACTGCGATATCGAAATATTTTTAGAACTTGCCCGCAATTATTCTTCCAAAAGAGCTAAAGTGTGATAACATTGCCGACCAATGCAAGTATTGCGCTCATTTCGCCACTATAATTTCCGGCTCTATTTCGCGGGGCAGGCGGCATCGTTAATCGGAATCTGGATGCAGGGAACAGCCGTGTCGTGGCTTACATGGAGGCTGACGCATTCTCCAAAATGGCTCGGAGCCGTCGGCTTTGCGGTTCAAGTTCCTATTTTAATTTTCGGCCTCTTTGCCGGAGTCGTTGCGGACAGAGTAACGCGTCGCAGACTAATAATTTTTATCCAGGTTCTGGCGATGGCTCAGGCGGTCCTTATGGCCGTCTTAGCTCTTCTAAATGTAATCACAGTAGAAGCTATTTTTTTGCTTTCGCTTTTTCTGGGAACTGTTTTTGCATTTGATTATCCCGCCCGCCAGTCATTTTTAATGGATATGGTCGGCACGGAAGACATTACAAACGCAGTTGCTTTAAATTCTTCGATTGTGCACGGGGCGAGGGTATTAGGGCCCGTCGTTGCGGGCTTTATCGTTGCCATGTACGGGGAAGGAATTTGCTTTGCGGTAAATGCGGCAAGCTTTTTATTTGTTTTGTTAGGCCTTGTCTTGATGCGCAAAAGCGAACTTAATCCGCAGCCTCTTGAATTAAATCATTCGGTCGGAAAATCCATTACGGAGGCTTTGAAATTTGTATGGAGTGAAAAAAGTTTAAAACAGCCGCTTTTGCTCCTTGGAGTGTTCAGCCTTTCTATTATGCCCTATATCACGCTAATGCCGCAGATTGTGGGAACACGCTTTGGAGGGACCGCGCGCGAGCTTGGATTTACAATGGGCGCCGCCGGGTTTGGAGCTCTTTTGGGGGCCATCGCTTTGGCAATACGGAAGCAGCAGAGCGGCCTATTGGAACTTGTAAAAATATCTCTGGGCATTTCGGCCGTTTCGCCAAAGGCAAAGGGTCCGTGACCGGCCACCAAGATGGCGCGGTGGGTTTTAGGGTCAAGCCGCTCGCAAATCACTCTGCCGGTGTTCAGTTCGAAATCAACGAAAATCTCATCCTCGATGAGAGAGCGGGTAACAGGCACGTCCTCAAA
>JACPAJ010000050.1:11882-14983 GCA_016180865.1 Deltaproteobacteria bacterium | reverse complement strand
CGGACTTGCTATAAGAAGCGAAGAGGCTGCGGCTTTTTTTTACGGAAGGGTTGCAAAGCTTATAAAAAATAAAATAGTCCGCGCAAAATATGAATCGCTTGCTGAAGAAGAGGGCCGCCACCGGAAACTTCTTATTGGCCTTTATTGCAAAATCACGGGAGAAAAGAAGCCGCCCGCAAAAATAGCTGGCAAGCCGGCTACAGCCGAGGGAGGTTTTCCTGTAATGGTGACTTCGCTTGAAGATTCCATACGGCTTGCGATCAGGCGGGAAGAAGAGGCCGAAGCGTTTTATAAAAACGGGGCAAAGCATGTCATTGATGACAGTGCCGCATCCAGCATATTAATGTATCTGGCCGATATGGAACACGGCCATTCTTTATTATTAAAGGCGGAGCTGGAGGCTTTTATAAGGGACAGGGATTTTTACGCCGATAATCCTGAAATTCAGCTTCTGGGATAACTTGCTAAGAAAGGAAATTTAATATGAAGGCGGTCAAAGTTTTAGATAATGTCTGGTGGGTTGGCGCGATAGATTGGAATTTAAGGAATTTTCACGGCTATGCAACTCCGACCGGTTCAACTTATAATGCTTATCTTATAATAGATGAAAAAGCGGCTTTGATTGACACAGTGAAGGCGCCGCTCAAAGATGAGCTTCTGAAACGCATTTCATCTGTTATAGCTCCGGAAAAAATTGATTATGTAATCGCCAATCATGCGGAAATGGATCATGCAGGCTCTCTTGATGCCATAAAAGCCGCCGCTCCTAAGGCGAAGTTTATAGCCGGCAAGAGAGGGGCGGAAGATATTAACCGCCATTTCAAATCCAAATTTGATTTTCAGGTTGTGAAAACCGGCGATAAAATAAAAATCGGAAAGAGGAGCCTTGAATTTATCGAAACCCCGATGGTCCACTGGCCCGATTCCATGATGACCTATTGCCCTGAGGACGCGATCCTTTATCCAAACGATATGTTCGGCCAGCATATGGCGACCGCGGCGCGCTTTGACGATGAATGTAAATGGGATATAGTAAGGCGCGAAGCGGCAAAATATTACGCAAATATTTTTATGCCTCTTGCGGGACCGGCCGCGAAAGCTCATGCGGCAGTTTTAAAGTTAAACATTAATATAATAGCACCAAGCCATGGAATTATATGGAGAAAGTCTCATAAAGATATCATGGCGGAATATAAAAAATGGATCGCCGGAACGGCTGAACGCAAAGCCGTTGTTGTATACGACACAATGTGGAATTCGACGGAAGCAATGGCAAAAGAGATTGCAGATGGCCTTCTTTCGGAGGGGGTTAAGGTTTCTTATTTCGGCCTGCAAAACAATGCCCCGTCGGAAATAATGACCGATATTCTGGAGGCTAAGGGCGTGGCAATAGGTTCGCCGACGCTAAATAATTTGATGCTGCCGTCTGTCAGCGGATTTATGAATTATTTAAAGGGCCTGAAACCTGCCGGCAAAATAGGATTTGCGTTCGGTTCGCACGGCTGGGCCGGCGGTGGAGCCGCTGCGGTTGAAGAAGAGATGAAAGAATGCCGGATCGAAATAATAAGCCCTTGCGTAACGTGTAAATATATTCCCGATGATGATGTTTTGAAAAAGTCGTATGAATCCGGCGTCTCCCTTGCGCGAATAATTAAGAAAGCCTTCGAATGAAGGATCTCATGAAAACAGATAACTTGCTATTAGCACAAACCCAACAATCAGATGCAGCTGGATTGTCGCGGCGTTCGCGGGCGTTAATGACGCCACATTATCGTAATTTGCACGGGCGGTTTTATAAGCTTTAATCGCGATTGGAATTGTCAATAATGAAATGAGGCCCCATTTTGGAACCGCGCTGTAAACAACTCCGGCAACAACAGAGAGATAAGTTGCAGCCAGAAGCGCGCCATAAACTTTCGATGCCTTTTCTCTCCCCATCCGGGCAACCCAATGGAGCTTGCCGACCGCTTTATCGGCATTATAATCCTGAAATTCGTTTATATAAAGCACCAGAAGAATCAGGAGCCCTACGGGAAGCGATGCAATAACAGGCGCCCATGAAAGTTCGCCCGTTTGCACATAATATGCGCCGAGAGTCATTAGCGTGCCGAAATTTAGGGCAATGAATATTTCGCCGATGCCGCGGTGGACAAATTTTACCGGCGGAGCTGTATAGAAAAAGCTCGTTGCAACTCCGATAAGGCCGATCCATAAAATGGGCAGGCCGCATCGAAATACGAGATATAAGCCAATCAGACTTCCAAGAGCATAAAAAACAAATCCCTCGGCCAAAACTTCCTTGGGTGTGAGAAGCCCATTTTGAATCATGCGCGATCCGCCTGTGAAGGGCCTTATGAATTCCGTGTTAGCAAGATCATTTCCGCTCGCATGGTCATAATAATCATTTGTTACATTGACGCCGGCATGAAGGCAGATTCCTCCCGCGAATGTTAAAATAAATAATCCCCAGCTGAAATCAGCGCCATGATGCCATCCCATTACAGAACCCAAAATTATAGGCACTATGGTTGCGGTAAAAAACGGGGGCCTCATTTCAAGAAAATAGAGTTTTATTTTTTTCATGTTGAAAGTTGTTAGCAAATCGTGCAATAAGTGCAAGGAGATTTTAGCCCGCCATTAAAACGTTGGCGGGCATAAGAACCGCTAAGCTCGCAAACTCGCTAAGCGGTTCTAAGGGCCCATAGCTCAGCGGATAGAGCTCCTGCCTTCTAAGCAGGATGTCGCAGGTTCGATTCCTGCTGGGCCCGCAAAAATTTTGAGGAACGGCAGTTTATACCATTTTCACAACATATCTTGCAATTGCCGGAGCTGCGGTGAGGGCAGGGGATTCCATGCCTAAAAGATGGATGACGTTAGCTTCCTTTAAAAAGATAAAATCTCCGCAGGGCGCGCCGTTTTTATAAAGTTTTGGGCGATTGCCTGCGTAGGCCGGTTCTAAATCTTCAGCTCGGACATTTTTTATAAATTTGGATAGCCCTTCCGCAAAGACCTGCGACGGCGTTTCAATTGTATAATCCGATTTTTTATCGGGCGACGATTTCACCTGCGAAGGCCCGACAAAAAGTTCACCCGAAATATTT
>JACPAJ010000050.1:0-11831 GCA_016180865.1 Deltaproteobacteria bacterium | reverse complement strand
AATAAACCTTCGCGGCACCGGATAGATCATTGTTTGCACTTGGCCTTTGCGCCATGTGTAGTATTCGCCTTTAAACGGCACAATTTCATAAATAGAGCACATTTGAAAATCAGCGTTTCTGCATGTCATGCTGTAAACTTCATCCGCCCATAGGCCGCCGGAGTTGATAAGGAGATCATATTTTATCGGCCCGCGTCCGGTTTCGACCGTCGAATTCACAGAGTCGATGCCGGTCACCCTGCACGGATATATAATGTTTACATTATTATATGATGAGATAGCCACTTCCAGAGCGCGGATGTACGAAGCAGCATCCATAATGCCCGATGTCGGTGAAAAGGCAGCCGAAGTTACGTTGCAGGCGCTTGGCTCTGCATTATAAAATGCAGAAACAGAAACGCGTTTAAACTTTTTTACGCCCGAAAGATGCGCGTTTTTTTCCGCCGCAGCCAAAGCATTATCCTCATCTTTGCCGCACGCAATCACCCATTTGCCGCATTTTTTATATGGCACGCGCAGTTTATCCAAAAGCTCGTATGTGAGAGTGTTTCCTTCGACGCATAGCTTGGATTTTAGAGATTCCGGCGGATAAGCAAACCCTGCATGAATAACCTCGCTGTTGCGCGTGCTTGTGTGGTGGCCGAGAAACTTTTCCTTCTCTAGCAGAAAAATTTCCGTTTGTGCTTCGACAAGCTCAGGACGAGCGGCAAATTCGAGCGCTACATTTAATCCAACCACTCCGCCGCCGATGATCACTATCTGCATGGAGTATCTTTTAAATGTAAAAATTTCACATGGCAACATAAATTATTTTATGATAGATTTATAACTATGACGGTTTCACATGGCAAACTGATAGACCTGCAGGGGCGGATGCAAAATGCGGGCATTAAAGAGGATGATTTTGAAGAGCATTTTGTGCGCAGCAGCGGAGCAGGGGGGCAGAAAGTCAATAAGACATCAAGTTGCGTTGTCCTAAAGCATAAACCGACCGGGATTGAAGTTAAATGCCAGATTGAGCGAAGTCAGGCGTTAAACAGGTTTTTAGCGCGGAGAATTTTGGTTGAGAAAATTGAAAAACAAATTTGTGGCGCCAAAAGCGCATCGGAACAGCGCGCATGGAAGATAAGAAAACAGAAGGCAAAACGCTCAAAAAGGGCAAAAGAAAAGATGCTTGCCAATAAGCGCCATCAGGCGGAAAAAAAGCGCCGGAGAGGGTCGATCGACGGCTTTTAATCAATCATCTGTTTTATTGCTGATGTTGCTGTAGTGGCGGCAGGCTTGACTGCGCATTCTTCGCCGTCGCCGTTTGGTTCATCGGAACATTTTACATAATAGAGGTCGCAGGCTTCTTTGTCTTTTTTGCATGTCCCTTTTGCAATCTTTTTTTCGACGCTGATTTCGCATGTGGTGGAATCATTTCCTTCAAAAACGAATGTGATAATATTATTTTCAAATGATTTTACTACTTCAACATTGTCATCATCCATTTCAAATTTTGCAACCTTGTCGCCTTCCACCGTTACTTGAAGATTATCGGCATCGCTTGCGTCTTTATTTACGCAGGTGTTTTTCACTAAATCGACTTTGTAAGTCCCTGTAGGGGTATCGCTGACTTTAGCGGCTGTTGCAGAAGGTGCCGTTGAATTGCTCGCGAGCGCGTCGCCGGTTTTATTGCCGAGGACGACTCCATCGTCGCACCCGATAAAAGCCGGCAAAACCGCCAGCATAGCAAATATAAATGTTTTTTTCATATATAGCCTCCATTCTAATGGGGGGAACGACCGGCTCGTTAGAACTCGCCGTTTCCCCCCAAACCCCTCTGCTCACCGCTGGCTAAGCCAGACGGTTCGCAGCTTTCTTTCCCATAACTTTATATTCGGCAGGAATCCAAAAAGGTTGCTAACTTTTTTTAGTAGCGCATAAATTATCATTGACATGGTTATTCGACATGATAGCCATAAGCAAGGGGTTGGAGAAAAAACAACAAAGGAGGTTTTATGTCATTACCGTCAGTAAAACTACAACAGGTGGTAGTCAACTTCGGTGGAACGGATAAAGTGAAAGATATAGAATATTTGTCTAATGTAACTGACATAGGCAAAGGCGGAAAGGGCAGGGGCAATGTCGTCGGCACAAAAATTTCCGATACGGACAGCGATGGCGTGGCGGACAAGCTTTTTATCTACGATAAGGAAACTCCCATAACGGAAGAGTATAAAACTTCATTCAAACACATGAGCGAAGTGGTTGAAGACAAGTTTGGATCATTTTTTACAACATCATCCGGCGCTAAATGTTATAAGGAGAAGGAAATCAGCTCCAGCGCTCATAATAAGCTTTGGTCTCCGACTGTGCTTTGCACAACAACAGATACATTCAGTCCCGTATGGGTTCGGCTCCCTGATTCGAACGGCGACCAAAAGCCTGATAGTGTCGAATCATTTACCTACCAACTTATCAGGTCAGACGGCTTTATTACTTCATATACAATCACACAGCATGCTATTACCGATAAAATAAGGGCCGCAGCGGATCAGATGTTTAAAAGCGGTCTTGCGGTCGGGACCGGCAGCGAAGGCGTGCACGAATAGAGTTTTTGGGCAAGATAAGCGTGCGGCGGACTTCTGTTAGGTTTTTATATTAATCCTTCAGCGGTTGTTTCGTTTTGCATTTCTCCGTAAATATGCAGTGACAAGTTCTGTATTTTTTGCTACACTTTAAATAAAAAAGGGGGAAAATATGGGAAATTATTCAACAAAAATCGCATGGTTAGCATTATTCTTGGGGTCGGCGTTGTGCACCAATTGCGGCGGCAGCTCGACGACGGCATCGCAGACTACAACAACGGGCATTGCGCTTACAGCAGCCGCGGATTTTAGCGCGTCGGCCGCAGCCTCAATTTCCAAAGGTTTGGCAAAGACGACCACAGGCGTTTGTGCGGATCTGCCTGACCTTAGCATGGACGATCCAATTCTAACGGATGGTTTAGATTGCGACGGAGATCTTGGAAAAGTTGCTCACGTTACGCCTACCAAATATGCGATCGCTTTTAAACGCGTTACGCTCGTAAACGGCGACTCGAACAGCGCGAATATAGATTTGGTCGCAGATACGGGCACGCTTGCAAATTCTGAAACGGTCGATTTTACCGAAGCCGACGCTTCGGAAAGCGTCATCACAATTGAACCGGGCGACCTGACTGCCGGAACATATACGGGCATTGAAGCGGAAATATATTATTTCCAGATGACGTTTCCCGTGGCCGGCGTTACGCAGAATGTCCGCATATATATGAGTGACGATGATTTTACCGCAGAGGCGGCGGATAGAACAGGTTTGGGGCCGCATCATCAGGGCGACATTACATTTATAAGCGATGAAGGCGTCGAACTTGGGTTGGTTGACGACACGTGGCTGACAGAAAATCTGGCAATTACGCGTGAAAACGCGGCGGACTCACCTCAAAATGGCGTTGCCGGAATGGACGCTGAGACATCGCACTGGCGCGGTTTTTTCGGGAACGGTGTGTTTTGGAATGCAGAGGCGTTAAATCAGGGAGCGAGTCAGGATGTTTATGTATATGGCGTTGATTTTGACACAGCGCTTATAATTCCTGATCCAACAACTATTACGGACCTGACCACAATAACCGTTACATTTTCTGTGGCCGATACTTTCTATTACGAAGATTGTCCGGCATACGGTGACGGCACTACAGATTTTTCAGGCTTTTTCCCGGGGGCAGATGGCGGAGATGCGGGCGGAGGAGGGTGCGCTGGCCCGCAAGCTGCCGAGAGCGAATGGGCTCCAGCAACTCCAACCGCCACAATTGCTTACGAATAAACTTTGCGAAAAGGCTCTCTAAACAATCAAGCACGATGAGATTTCGCCGATATAGAGGCGATGGTAGTCTTTCTTTGGATACGCTTTTCCAATTCCAGAATCCAGAAAGTTGGCAGGGTCGATATCTTGATAATAAATTTTTCTGCACGTTAATACAAGCCGCGCCTCGTCAAAATAGACAAAATTGCCGTCTTTTACCGGATGGAGGCCCGTTTCTTTAAACTTGTCGACGTCTTTTCCGGAGCGGGTGCCGCAGAAAGTCAGCTCTTTGCGGTAGCGTTCATCAAAAAAAGAAAGCGTAAAGTCAGCCGATCTTTCTATGAACTCATAAGTGTATCGTGTCGGTCTGATGAAACAGAAACAAACCTTTCGGTCCCACAGCACGCCTAATCCACCCCAGCTGGCGGTCATTGTGTTGAACTTTTCCGGAGTGCCGGCGGTTATGAGCATCCAGTCCGTTCCGACAAGTTTAAACGGATTGTCCGCCAGCAACTCGGGTTTTATTTTTTTGAATTTCATTATAGCTTCTTCTCTCGAGTGGATACTTATATGAATTTAGAACTGCCTGTCAAGAATATGCTATGGCGGCGTAAAAATTCTTGTGACAAATCGCGATTGATAATATACGATTTGCAGGAGATGTTCATGAAAACAAAAATCGCTATATTTATATGATTGAATATAAAATTTTCTTGGGTTGCCTATCCACTTTCATTGCAGTCGCCGGCTATATCGTTTACTTTCGGCAAATATTTTCTGGTAAAGTAAAGCCCCACGCTTTTTCTTGGTTTACATGGGGTTTAATTGTAAGCATAGCCTTTGCTGCGCAATTTACCGAACAAGGAGGCGCAGGGGCATGGGTTACGGGGTTTACGGCGTTAGCTTGCTTTGCAACTTTTGTTTTAGCGTTGATAAAAGGCAATAGAAGTTTTTCAAAATTGGACTGGTCATTTCTTACCGTTGCTCTGTTAGCGATTTTATTATGGTGGCTTACGAAAAATCCCACACTTTCAGTGATTTTAATTGCCTTAGCTGATGCGGCTGGCGGGATACTGCCCACTATTCGTAAAAGTTATTATAGGCCCAATGAAGAGGGCGCTGCTTTGTTTGCCCTAAGCGCCGTTAAATGGGTTCCCGCATTGTTTGCGCTTGAATCTTTTAGCCTAGCTACTTGGCTTTATCCCGCTTCTTTAATATTTACTAACACTCTGGTCGTTTTAGTAATTTTAGCTCGCAGACAACAATTGAAATTCGTGGGAACACCTTCTTAATTAAAAATCAAAGGGCGAGAAGTGGAGAGATTTCTTTGTTTTCAAGTTCTAAACTGGTTTTTTGGTTACAAAAAAGCCCTTGAGCGTCCAAGGGCTTGAAATTGGGGGAAAAGAGTGTGTAAAAGAAACTGTGTAACTGGAAAAACAATTGAAGCCTATGATAATATGGGCTAAAAAGAGGAAAGAGATATGACCAATACACAGATGGAAGAGACGGACCAAAAATTACGCCTGTCCTCCTGACTTTTTTACATAAGCGCCTTATTTGATTTACAAGCACTATATTATATGACATATGCAAATAAAGAGATCGTTTTATGTCATCAATAAAGTTTATATGTTTTGATGTAAATGGGGTGTTTGGCAGATTTGATGAAAATGCATGGCTTGAGCATGTCGCGGAATCAAACCGTGTTTTTCCGGAAACATTAAAGTTCTATTACAATACTCTCAAATTGCTTCCATGGCATGGGTCGTGGTTTTTTAACGGAGAAAATCTTTTAGAACGCGCTCTTCATGGAGCCGGCCAGGGAGGGTACCATGGCGCTTTTGTTTCGCCAGCGAAGGCCATAACCCCAATTGAAGGAATGAGACTGATTTTGTTAGCTCTTAGATCGCAACGTTATTTTATCGGCTTATATTCCGATGCGTTGCCATGGAATTCATTTGGACAGGAAGCCATAGACACAATGGCGTCTTTTGTAGGAACCAAAGACATCGCAAGCGATGTAGCCAGCAAATGCGACGAGCAAAAATGCAACTGGAACCGCTACATACATTCGCTAAGTGAACTTACTGATCGGCTGAGAACAAACGGCCCTAAGGTAATGCAGGTGCATGGCATTTCGGAAACGGGCAGTGCCCATAAATTCGCTCCGGATGAAATCCTGTTCATAAGCGAAGAACGGTCAAAATTAAAAGATGCGAAAAACGCCGGCATTAACAATGTGTTATTATTTAACAATCCAAGACAACTGCGAAGAGAACTTCTACAACATTATAAGATTGAAACCCATGAGCCAGCACATTCCGATAAATGTCTCGATGGAGTAAATGTTTCTCCAAAAGAAATTAGAACTCTGGCGCCAAATTTAATGTCTCGATTCTCCATCAATGACTGTGAGAATAAAAGGGCAAGAGTTACTATTGTTTTTGATGTAAATAGCGGAATGGGATATAGAGCCTACATAAGAAGCCGGGATGGTTTTTTTATCGCGGGTTCGGGTGCAGGACCTGTAAAAATGGTTGTAGAGATTACGCCAACAAGCGACAAACAATTATTTCTTTTCGGCACGGTTGCTACTACCCCTTAACAATTGGGATTCGGATTCGGGGGACACTTCACTTAATGGAGGCAGAGGAGAGTTTTTCTTCAATCTATTTTTAAATAAAAAAACGAAAGCCCCGCAAGTATTTGCGGGGCTTTATTTTGCTGGGGTGGGCGAGGGGATTCGAACCCCCGACCTCCTGGGCCACAGCCAGGCGTTCTAACCGCTGAACTACGCCCACCATATGCAAAATGACAAATGCTTAATGCCAAATGTCAAATGACTGCTGTTAAATGCCAAATATTGAGGTAATAATCAATCAATTTTTTTAGCCCCATCCGGCAGCCCAGTGGGGCGAGCAGTTTTTCGTTTGACAATTTGTCCGGCTTCTGAACTTATGCAGGCGCATATATGGAATTTTCTTTTTATTTAGGCATGATAGCGGCAGTTATCACCACAGTGGCCTTTCTGCCTCAGGTCATAAAAGCGCATAAAACTAAAAAAACCGGCGACCTGTCGCTTTTAATGTATGTGCTTTTCACGATCGGTGTCGGGCTATGGGCTATTTACGGAGCGATTATCGGCTCGTGGCCGGTTTTGCTCTCAAACATCATTATTTTTGCGCTTAATTTATACATCCTTTTTTTAAAAATCAAACACGGCTGATTAATTCAATTTTTAGCACCACATTTTTTTACAATTTGGTTTGCCAAGTTTCTTTTTCTACAGTATAAGCCCGTCAGCAAATATTCAGTTCAAAAAAGGAGATCAGTCATGAAAAAAGCGAGCGCAGTTCTGTTGGCAGCGGCGGGGCTGGTTGTTTTTGGGTGTTCGCACCCGGAGCATAAAACAATAACCCTTGCAGGGTCGACCGCTTTTCAGCCGTTTGCGGAAAAGCTTGCCGAACATTATATGGCCGCGCATAAAGATGTAAGAATTAATGTTCAAGGCGGAGGCTCTGCAGTTGGCATCCAGTCGGCATTGTCAGGCAGCGCAGAAATAGGCATGGCCGATCTTTTAAAGCTCCCCGATGAAGCCGCATCGCTTAATTCGGTGACGGTTGCAAGAGACGGCATCGGAATCGTCGTAAATCCAAAAAATAGCATTGTAAATTTGACGAAGCAGCAGGCGCACGATATTTTTGCCGGCAAAATTACAAATTGGAAAGAGATCGGCGGAATCGATTCGCCGATTCGTGTAATTTCAAGGGAAGAGGGTAGCGGCACAAGGAGGTCATTCGATAAGCTTGTTCTTGGAGAGGACAAGCTCAGCGCGTCGGCTCTTTTCCAAAATTCTAACGGCACGATTCGCGAAGCTGTGGCAAGCGACGCAAATGCCATAGGTTACGTTTCGATCGGGCTCATTAATGAAAGGGTGAAAGGCGTTTCCTATGAAGGCGTGGCCCCGAATAATGACAATGTCAAAAAAGGAATTTATCCGCTCGCAAGGCCGGTTTTCTTTTTAACGAAGGCCTCATTAAATCAGCAGACGCAGGACTTTATAGCATATGTATTGTCAAAAGAGGCTCAGGATATTTTGGAAAAAGAGGGCCTGATTGCTGTTAAATGAGATTGGCTATGGACAAAATTATTTCCAAATTATTATTTCTTGCGGCAACATCTTCCACGGCTATTTTGGCCTTAATTGCCCTCTTTATTTTTAAAGAGGGCGTTCCTATTATGGCCAAAAGCGGCTTGGCCCATTTTTTATTCGGGAACGAATGGCGGCCGCTGCAGGGGATGTTTGGAATTTTTCCGTTCATTGTAGGCTCTCTCTGGATAACTGCCGGCGCGCTGATTTTAGGCGTTCCTCTCGGTGTCTGCTGTGCCGTCTATCTTGCGGAATTTTCGCCGAAGAAATGGGCGAATATTCTTAAGCCGGCGATAGAACTTTTGGCCGGCATTCCATCGGTTGTTTACGGATTTATGGGAGTGATGTGGCTGGCTCCGATTATCCGCACACATCTCGGGGGGCCGGGGCTTTCTATTTTAGCCGCCTCGTGCGTTCTTGCAATAATGATTCTGCCGACAATTGTGGGTGTTTCCATCGATGCAATCAATGCGGTTCCAAAAAGCTATAAAGAAGGCTCCCTCGCGTTAGGCGCAACGGAGTGGCAGACTGTTTGGAGAGTGATTCTGCCGGCCGCGCGTTCCGGAATTCTCGCCGGCGTTATTTTGGGGATGGGCCGGGCTGTCGGCGAAACGATGGCGGTTATAATGATATCCGGCAATGCTACTATCATTCCCAATAACATGCTCGATTCCGTAAGAACGCTTACCGCAAATATAGCGATTGAAATGGGCTATGCCATAGGCGACCACCGCCAGGCGCTTTTTGCGACCGGCGTTGTCTTATTTTTCTTTATTATGGGTTTAAATATGATCGCGCTGAAATTTTCCCGGAGGAAATTTTAAGGCATGAGAATATCTCCCGCAATAACGCAGCGCTTGGCAAAAGGGGTGCTCATATTGGCAACGATATCTGCGCTTGGCGTTCTGATTTTTGTGATAGGTTTCGTTCTTGCGGGCGGTTTCAGGCATATTTCATGGTCATTTTTAACGGAGCCGATTCTGGATATGGGCCGCGGCGGAGGCATATTGCCCGCTATCGCCGGAACCATTCTTATGGTTTTTGTCGCGATTGGAATTGCCGCGCCTTTGGGAATTGCAAGCTCGATTTATCTGGCGGAATATACCGAAGAAGGCCGCGTTACTCAAACGATACGTTTCGGCATCAATTGCCTTGCGGGAGTGCCATCCATTATTTTCGGCCTGTTTGGATTTATTCTTTTCGTCGTAATCTTGGGTTTTGGGTGGTCGATAATTTCAGGAGGGTTTTCGCTCGCGGCAATGATTCTCCCGACTATTATCCGAACATCTGAAGAAGCGTTACGAAGCGTGCCGAAAAACTATCGGGACGTTGCGGCGTCCCTTGGCGCAACAAGATGGCAGGTCGTAACGCGGTCTGTGCTACCTTATGCCTTGCCCGGAATACTTACGGGCGTTATTTTGGGAATTGGAAGATCGATCGAAGAGACTGCGGTCGTTATTTTTACCGCGGGTTCCGCGGTACAGATGCCGAAATCGCTTTTCGATTCGGCCCGCACAATGGCGGTTCATTTTTATATTCTCGCGCGAGAGGGGATATCGAACGAAAATGCTTACGCCACGGCGGCAATTTTAATATGCACGATACTTATTATAAACGTCTTTGCGTATTCATTGATGCATAGATTGATGAGGGGAAAGAGTTGATGTTTTTTGTCATTCCCGCGAAAGCGGGAATCCAGTGAACGTAGGAGATCCCCACTTTCGTGGGGATGACATGTGAAAAAGATAGAAATAAAAAATCTAAACGTCTCTTTTGACGGTTTTCATGCTTTGCGGAATGTTTCGTTCGATATACCCCGAAACGAGATACTTTCGATTATAGGTCCTGCAAATTCCGGAAAATCTACGATTTTATTTTGTATTAACAGGATGATAGAGCGTATACCTAATGTAAAGGTTGAAGGAGATATTTTGCTCGATGATAGAAATATCCATACGATTAAAGATGTGGAAGAGTTAAGGCGGCGGATAGGAATCGTGTATGCAACGCCGATTCCGCTTCCTATGACAATTAAGGAAAATATCCTGTTTGGGCCGAAACTTAAAAAGAGATTAACGGCGGCTAAGGCAGGCGAACTTGTGGAAAATTCTTTAAAGGCGGCTGTTTTATGGGACGAGGTGAAAGAAAGGCTCGATTCATCCGCTTTAAGGCTCTCCGGCGGCCAGCAGCAGAGGCTCTGCATTGCGCGGACGCTTGCGGTTAAACCGGAAGTGATAATGTTCGACGAGCCTTGTTCCGGACTCGACCCGATATCCACGGCAAAAGTTGAAGAAGCCATGAAAGAACTTAAAAAGGATCACACAATTGTTTTAGTGACTAATAACACAAAACAAGCCGCCCGTGTCGGCGACAGGACGGCATTTTTATTGATGGGTGAACTTATTGAAATCGATTCCACCGATAAAATATTTACGGCGCCTTCGAAACAAAAGACTGAAGAATACGTGACTGGGAAATTTGGATGATATGACGAACGCTTTAACCGCAAAAAAGCTGGACCTTTACTACGGCGATTTCCATGCGCTGAAAAATGTCAATCTTGCCATTGCGCCGAAAAAAATCACTGCGCTTATAGGTCCGTCCGGCTGCGGCAAATCGACGCTCCTCCGCGTTTTCAACAGAATGAATGAGCTTATTGCCGGCGTGAAAATAACCGGCGAAGTGAAAATTTTCGGCCGCACAATGAATAAAATCAATTTATTAGAGCTGAGAAAATCGGTCGGAATGGTATTTCAAAGGCCGAACCCGTTTCCTTTGACGATTTATGATAACGTAATTTACGGCCTCAGAATCCACGGCATTTCGAAAAAAGATATTTTAGACGAAACAGCGTTTACAAGCCTCACATCGGTCGGGCTTTGGAACGATCTAAAAGACAGGCTTAAAGAAAACGCTCTTAAACTTTCGGGCGAACAGCAGCAGCGCCTTTGCATAGCGCGGCTCATTGCCCTGAAATCGGATATATTATTAATGGATGAGCCGTGTTCCGCGCTGGATCCGATAGCTACGGCGAGAATCGAAGAATTGATGCAGGATTTAAAGGAAAATTATACAATTGTGATTGTTACGCACAATATGCAGCAGGCGGCGCGGGTTTCCGAAGAATGCGGATTTATGCTGCTGGGCGAATTGGTGGAATTTGGAAATACCGATCGGATATTTACGGCGCCGTCGGATAAAAGAACGGAAGATTACATAACAGGGAGGTATGGATGACGAGCCATATTGACAGTCATTTTGATGAGGCCTTGACAGGCCTCAAGCAGCAAATATTGCTTATGGGAAGCAAGGTCGAAACCATGGTTGCAGATTGTATTAAAGCGCTAAAAACAAAAGACCAGAAGCTTGCCAATAAGGTGATAGAAGTTGACCATTCGGTGAATGCGCTTGAAGTTGCAATTGATGAGCAATGCATCCATCTTCTGGCAAGATATCAGCCGGCGGCTTCCGATTTAAGGTTTATAACAAGGGGGCTGAAAATAGTCACCGATTTGGAACGGGTAGGGGATCTGGCTGTTAATGCGGCTCAGCGGGTTATAGATATCGTTGCCGAACACGGCGTGTCTCCGATTGATTTAAGCGGCATGGCGAAAAGCGTGCAGACGATGCTGAAAAACAGCCTTGATGCGTTCGTTGAGATGGATGTTAAAAAAGCCGAAAGCGTTCTCCAAAGCGACGACGAAGTCGACGAATTGACGGAAAAATATGTGACCGAGCTTTTGGAGCTTGTTTCGCGTGAGCCTCAGAAAATTAAAACGATATTTCCTATAACTTCCATAGTAAGATACCTTGAAAGAATAGCCGATCACTCCACTAATATAGCCGAACTTGCCAT
>JACPAJ010000049.1 GCA_016180865.1 Deltaproteobacteria bacterium | reverse complement strand
TAAAGCTCCGCCGCTGCCCTGTACTGGGCGTTGATTTCTCTAACATACGTTTCTTCACCGCTATGTTCGCTGCGGATTAGAGCTCTTGCAAAATCATCCCTTAGTTCGGCTTTTTCAAGTGCCGTAAGAACATTACCGGTCTTTCTGGCCGCTCCGCTTATTTCGCTTCTTGCCGCGTCAAGGCGGCCGACAGAAGCCAGTAAAGCCGCTCTTTCTTTAATATAAGGCAATCTTTCCCGGCCGGCAGAAGCTTCAATTTGATGTTCAAGATCATTTATTAAATTCGCTAATGCGTCCTTTTCATATCCGCGCAAAACAGCCGGGGCAGTAGTTGTGTCCCTAGCGTATCCTACCTGCAGAGCTTTTGATGCCCTGATAGCGCCGGCATAATCACCTGCTTTTCTATAAGCTCTGCCGCCGCTTAAAAAGACTGACTGGGAAAAATCCCAAAATCCGGCTTTTCTAGCGGCGTTTCCGATCGCTTCCCATGCCTGTCCATTTTGAAAGTCTAAAGACAGCCCCTTTTCGTAAACTTGCCTCGCTATATTTACCCGAGCTTCTAATGGTAAATTTTTAAAACTTTCCACGGATTCGGATAAGCGTTTATAGGCATAAGCCCCTTCGCGAATGCATTCGGGCTTTCGCGAACTGGTCGCCAACGTGACAACATCATCAGCTGTCAACGACTTGTCAGCTTTTCCTAATGTAACTTCTAACTTTTGCAGACTTTTTAAAAATTTTTGCCATTCTTGATTTACTTTTTCTTTTGATCCTGCGGCACCACCATCCCCCCGAGGCGCCAGACCCATTACAAAGAGCGCGACATTTCCCAACGGTCCGGGGATGAAGAACTTTTGTTTTGCTTCGGGCAATCGCACTTCAGGCGATTGCAGCTGGAAGGCATTTACTGGCCTGTTATTCTCGTGTAAATCTGTCATTCCTGCGAAATTTACACACTCTAGATTCCCGCTTCCGCGGGAATGACAGACTTTTTCTAACTGTTCTATTGTCATAATTTCTCCAAAATTGGCGCTAAGGCTAAGTGTCGGACACTTATTGAAGAAAATCGACGATAAGTGTCCGACACTTAGGCTAGGCTCCATGGACAAGTCGCATAAGTACCCCTCGCCTGTCAATAAAAAATGAGCTCTTGACAAAATTAACCCGCTATGAGACACGGGACGGCCTTTTGAGGCTATTATGTCATACAACTTATTAATAAATAACGTTATTTTTGGGTTAACACCCAATCTTACTCCTTTATCAGATGCAGTACCCCAAAAAACAGCTTTCGCATCGTCCGAAAAGGACTCCTTCTTGCTGGCAAATGCGGGCCCTGTTGCTTTTCTTGGATTAAGCGCCGTCGGTATTTTAGCATGGGCAGTTAAAAGATATGGGAAAGGGGGCCTATTAGCGCTGCATTATATTTCCAAGGCGCAGCGTCTGGCGCAAGAAGCCGATAAATTTTATCATGAAATCGTTCACGAAAAAACACCGGAGGCCATAAAGGAAGGATACTATAAGGAAGTTGTGGAAAAATACACCGCCGCGATTGAATCATACGCCATAGCCCACATTGATAATCCCGAGACGATCGGAGAGCTCTACCATGGCAGAGCCGTTGCCCGCGCGATAGATACGAAAGAAACCAACGCCGAAAAGAGGGTTAGAAACGTTTCCTCGGAAGAAAAAAGGCTGGCAGAGGAGGACTTAACAAAAGCTTTAGAAATATATCAAACACTGAAAAAACCGTCTAACCACATAATATTAAGCATGGCTCGCGCGCGCGTGGACAGAGCTGATATATTAATGTCCGAAGGCCGGCTTGAAGAAGCGGTAGTCGATTTCAGGAAAGCTGCGGAACTGGTCAAAGAAAAAAGCATGAATCGCAATTTTGATATTTATGAGTTTTATAAGAATTACGAAATTGGAGCCTTGATTAAAATAAGGCGGTTTCAGGAAGCGGCCGATGAAGTTAGCGGGCTTAGAAACAGGGATTTTGCAGCCGGAAGAATAAAGGAGGGAGCAGCCCGCATCCAAGAGCTTGTCGGTTTATTAGCTGAAGCCGGAAATTTCGCTGCTATTATTAGGGAAGCCGACACCGGGATCGAACTATTAATCAGGCTTGGCTCCCAAGAAGATGCAAAAATTTTAATCCATAAAACAACTGAAGCTCTTTCCCAACTGAGTCGAGACAGAACGATTGTCCCTTGGCTTGACGGCGTTTCAGACATTGCGGCTAATGCGGAGGCATACAATCTTGCAGCCGAAACGTGCGTCGATGCCGCCAAATTGGCAGAAGCCGGACAACAGTATTTGCATGCGGCCGATCTTTACGAAAGAGCTGTATCTCATTATGGAAAACTCGTTGTCAGAATTGAATGGCGAAGCGCTCATCAACGGATAGTGATCAGCACGAAATACGTTTATTCTCAAGCGGAACTTTTAGTTAAAGCAAGCCTAGCTCTGGGAATGGAAGCTTTCGCCCTAAGAGCTCAAAATCGGAACCTTGACGCCGAAATTCTTTTCACCAGAAGCCGGGCTCTCAGGCAAACATCTATTGATTTAAGGTCCGGGATTGGAAACCAAAAGCCGATGGCTGTTATATTCGGCTCCAAAGGCGGAGCGCTTGTGGTTGAACCTCAAACCGCTATGGTTATTTATCAATTGAGAACCTCGGATCCAAAAACATTTGAAAGTTTGTCGCTATTGGATCAAGTTCGGCGCGCAAATGATTTAATAAGAGATTTTTGGGGATTATCGGAGGCTGATAGAGCCGCGTTCCCTTTATCGGGTCCCGACAAAATTATCCCGGATGCTTATATTAGAGCAAGGCTATCTGCCGAAACGGCCGGAGAACCAGCGAAAGAAGGAATCGCCGACGCCGATAGAGGGGATGAGAGAGAAAGAGAACTAGGCAGAAAATCAGGGGATAGCGGCTCACAACGTCCCGGCAGAGCCGAACTCCACATTGTTAAATAATCCTAAAACGCCGCGGCTGGCACCATGGCTGCAGCTGCAGGAATTTCAACGAATGTCGCAAGGCCTAAAGTAGCCGCGGCCGCCGCTATTCCGGCCGAAGCATAGAGCTGCCATGGCTCAACAAGCGGAACACGGTTGGCGGACGGAGCAGACAAGGCATCTTTTAAAGTTGGATAAGAAACTGCCGGCCGACCAGCAGACTTATTTCCGCCGTTATCAGGCAATACCGTGGGGGGAATACGGGCAAAAAGCTGCAAAGCAACGGAGATCGCCCCGACAGCCGCTAAAGCGCCTCCGATAAATACCAGAGCTTTTCTGGAAATACCGCCTCCGCCGCCTTCTCCACCGCTACTGCCTCCGCCGCCACGTAAAAATAAGTAGCCTGAAACACCAACCGCCGAAAATACTATAAAAAGCCTTACATCTCTGCCCATCTCTTTAAGAGCCGCCACTGCTTTGGTATCTTTAGCATATGTCTCAACAACACCTTCCAGCGCTTCGCATTTATCTTCCGATATTTTTAGCGTGTCAACGCAGTTATCGCTAAGCCAGTCCGCGAATCTCCTGTTTTCATATTCGCCCAAACTTTCAAAACATATCCAGCCTGTTACATTTTCGGAATTCAATTCTATATCCCCATTGTATATATCGCTCATATGAAGCTGTCTATTCAGTTTGCCGGTGCCGAAAAAATCCGATGTCGCTAATTTCTTTAAATCGGCAAAAGTCCAAGCTTCGTGAACAAGATGCTGCGCGCTCATCGCATTGCAGCTACCGGTACTCTGAACAAAAAAGGAGGTCTCTTTGTCAATATGCGAAGGAATAGCCGGAACCGATATACGCTCTTCACTCGGCTCGGCCGGACCAGTAAAATCAACGGAATCCCCCGACGCAAACACATCTGGCGCCCCATAAGCTCCGGAACCACGCACATCTGGACTTGTCATATAGTTGTACCCTCCGGATATTACTATCGGCTATCCTCCAAATTAGTTGCGTACTTTTTTAAAGATATAATGGTGCGAACGGTGCCAGGCACCGAAATCGTAACATATTGAAATTTCACAATAATTAGTATTTGCTTAAAATAAAAAGTTTATATTTATCAAATAGTTGGCAACTTCATGCCGTGCCTGGCACCATTGTTATTGCACAATTAAATTATATATTGTATAATGTAGCTATGCATATGATAGATAAAAAACTATTCGGTGAAGAGTTAAGAAAAAGAGGATATAGAACAATCGGCGAGCTTGCGGATAGCCTTAATATCCACCGCAATACTGTCCATTATTATCTTTCAGGCCATAATGTTTTTCCGGAAGCGCTTGAAAAAATAATTTCCGCCCTTGATCTTGATATACGCGAGATAATCATCAAAAAAGACGACTCTCCCGCTCAAATCGAAAAAATTGCGCCGATCATCGACAAGCTCCAAGAAGAATATCCGGATGTTGCATTTATTTTGTTTGGCTCCAGGGCGAAAGGAAAGTCTAAAAAATATTCCGATTGGGATATCGGCGTTTATAAGTCGGGCGGATTATTGCATGAAACTTATCGTAACATCATTAAAAGAAAAAATGACCTTGCGGAAAATCTGCCATTCTTTATAGATGTAGTGAATTTTAACAATGCAGATGCCTCTTTTTTAAGAGAGGCGTCTAAAAGCTGGCATTTTTTAACGGGAAGCATTAAAAGTTTTTTAGAGCTAAAAAGAAAGGCGGTTTTGTGAAAATAAAAAAAGAAACGGACAGCAAGCTGAAAGAATCCATAGAAGCGTTAGAACATGCCTTGACCTTCGCTAAAAAGATCGAAGAAGATGGTTTTTACTATTTCGGAATATCAAAATGCTACGAAACCTGCCTTGAATATGCGTGGAAATTTTGCAAAAAAAGAGCAAACAGCGAAGGTTTGGAAGTTTACAGCCCCAAAGATGCAATAAGGGCCGCCGGCCAGCTAAAGCTGATAGACGATATTGAAAAATGGATTGATTTCCTTGAAGACAGAAACATTGGAGTTCACGATTATCTGGGAATATCAAGAGATGATTATCTTAAGACAATCAGAAGTTTCCTAACCGAAGTAAAGAAATTAGCGGACGGTTAACGCTCTATTAAACCTCACGCACGATTCGCATTTGCCGCAGAGTTTTCTGCCGCCTTCATAGCAGGGCCAGCATAATTCAATGGGCAAATGTTTGAGGACAACATATTTTATCATATCCGACTTTGTCATCTCCTGCGTAAAACTGATCACTTTCGGATGATTTAGCGTAGAAAATTTAAGCGCATCGTTTGCCTCTTTCACAAACCTAGGGCCATTGTCCGGAAACGTAACAGCCTCCTCTTTATTAAAACCTGTGATAATAACCTTTGCGCCAAACGATTCCGCGAATGACGCCGCGGCATTAATAAACAGCCCGTTGCGGTTGGGGACCCAGACGGCGCGGGCGGTTGAAACCCCAAAGCTGTCATCCCTGCGGAAGCAGGGATCTCCTGCCTTCACTGGATTCCTGCTTCCGCAGGAATGACAAAGACTCTTTGAGCGATTAACCAGCGCTGTATTCGTAATTTCAGCTAGCCATGGGAGGTCAACGACTTGGTGCGGAATTTTCCACAATCTGCACATCTTTCCAGCTGCCGAAATTTCGCGTTTCGCGGCGCGCTGGCCGTAATCAAACGTCAGGGCTAAAATAACTTTATGTTTTTGCAGGGCAATGTGCGTAGAGATAAAAGAATCGAGTCCGCCTGAAAGGAGTGTAATCGCGTTAGACACTTTTATAATCCCAGAAACGAAGCGCTGCAGTTTTCCGTCTCCAAGACGGTCACTTTTTTCAAAGTAACGCCGTCCTCCTGCAGAGTGGCCTGCAATTGATCAAAAAGGCATTTGGCAAGATACTCGGTTGAAGGAGGAATATCCAGAAACATTCCAAGCTCGTTCAGGTTTTTATTGTCCCATGCGGAAATGCACGAACGCAGGTGCCTCTGCACAACAGCAAAATCAATGACGCATCCGGTCGCATCCATGTCGCGGCCGACTACTGTCGCCTCTACTTTCCACTCATGCAGGTGGCCTGGTTCAAACTCGCCGGAAGTCGCGCGAATTGCGTGGCTGGCCTTGAATTTCTGTGAAACTGCGATTTCAAACATGTTAAAGCCTTTTCATATCCTTAAGTTTCAGCTGCACCGACCCTCTGCCCCGCCATGTATCAAGCTGCGGGATAAATGCAACATCTAATATATCGTCGGCTGCTATCGCATGATGCCCCATTCCAAAGCCTATCGCGTCCAAAACGACCATGTCGTCGGTGATTTTCAGCTTAAGATGCTTTTCGGCGACTATTCTTGCATCGGAAACTTTAAGCTCTCTAAGGCAGAAAACAGGCTCCGGATTGCCTTCGCCAAACGGCTCCAAAAGTTCCAGCTCATTAATAAGCTCTTCCGTGATATCATCGGACTGAAGTTCCGCATCGACATGCATCGCATCCAATCGATCGCTTTCTTTCAAAGTCGAGCTGACAATTTCATCAAACTTCTTTTTAAAT
>JACPAJ010000048.1 GCA_016180865.1 Deltaproteobacteria bacterium | reverse complement strand
GCAGGATCATTTGAGGCTGGCAGCTGAATATACGGCGAATGATAATAAATCTCAAAAACTCGATCACACGCTGTTTGGCGAAGCGCAGTTTAATTTTTAAAGATTAAATCGTTTATGGGGAATAAAGTAGCCATCTGCTTCGTTTTTGTCTTGGTCGCTGCATTATCCTCTCAGGCGTTTGCAAAATCATGGGACTTTAATTACAGGAACCTCGCACAGTTCAGAGACGGCAGGAACAATGACAGCCAGATTCCTGTCAATCAATATATAAGCGTCGGCCTATCAGAGCTGCCGCGCAATTTCTCGTTTCAAACGGACTTTCGCTCATTTGTTGATGCTAATAACACAGCCGACGACGCTTTCGACCTTTATCAGGCGGCTTTTCATATCGATCCGGTTGATATTTTTTCGATAGACGCCGGCCGAATGTGGTTTGCGGATGGTTTCGATGCAACGCTTATTGACGGCGCGCGATTTTCGCTTTTCCCCAAATCGGGCTATCTCGGTAGTTCTGTTTACGCAGGAGTCCCGCGTTTTATTGAAACGGGTGATTTATTCCGCCTAACGGAAGGGCTTATCGTCGGCACGAATCTAAATTTGCAAAATGTGAAAGACACGGCGGCGCAGCTTTCGGCAAAATGGCGCAAACTTGATGCCACAAAGAACGATTATAAGGAAAATGACACTATTTATCTTGGATTAACCGCATCCCATCAGTTCTCAAACATCGGCGCAACGCCTAATATCTACGGCGATTTTGAATATGATTTGGCCGGCAAGACTATTAATGCCGGAACGGCCGGTGTAAATCTTTATCCGCACTGGAGGATAGCGCTGACGTTTGAAGGGAACTATTTTGATGTTAGCCGTGATTCGAATGAAACGACGATTTTTGGCAATTATTTCAGCGACGAGCTTGTGCAGGGAAGACAGGCCGCACAAATAAAGCTGATGAAGAATCTGCATTTATTGGAAGACGTTTCTTATCAGCATTATAGAATCGGCGGATTAGGCAATAAAAACGGTTACACGGCCGGCGGCGGCCTTGACTATTACTGGGAGAAGCCAAAACTCTCGAGCACAGGCGAGTATTATTATAGAAAAAGCTTTGGCGGAAATGTTCACGGCGGATTGCTTGAACTCGTGAATAAATATTTTGAAAAGCTGGTTGCCGATTTAAGCTTTGATGTTTCGCGTTATTCGAAAATCACAGGCCAGGACGGCACGGCCACAAGCCTTGTGGGCTTACTGAGTTATCAGATAGCTAAACGCTCTTTCCTAGGCATCGGAGGGGAATATAATCATAATAACTGGTTTGATCGCGAAGGACGGTTGACGATAAACTTTGAAATGGGGCTGGATAATACGATGTACACCCCCGAGAAAAGAAGCAAAAAGCTAAACAGGCGGTTTCATGAGATATGAGATGAGATGGTAAGATGGCAAGATGGCAAGATAGCAAGAAAAATATGATGAAGAAAATAACAATAATTATTGTGATATTATTGGGGATGGCGGCAACAGCGTTTGCGCTCGATCCGGATAATGATGCTATGAAGCCGGATTCTCATCGCGCGGGATGGGCTACAGGACATCAACAGGCAGCTAAAACCGATGCCGCATCGTGCAACGGGTGCCATAAAAAGTTTTTCTGCATAGATTGCCACCAGCGGCGCGATACGGTGACAGAGCGCGTGCACAAACGCAATTTTAAATTTTATCATTCAATAGAAGCGCGCACGAATCCAAAGAAATGCGATACGTGCCACAAGATAACTTTTTGCACGGATTGCCACGCCAATCCGAAGTGACCGCCAAAAGCGGTCATCCTGAGCGAAGCGAAGGATCTCACGGATAGAGGTGAGAAATATGAAGCACGAAAGACAAAACATGAAGAGTGAGATACGAAAACAAGGATTTATCGTTCTTCTTGCATCATGCATCTTGCTTCTTTCTGCTTGCGGAGAGGACAATGCCGTTACCGGCGAAGATCACGGAAATATAGCTGCCAGTGAATCCGGAATAATTCTGACGCAGGGCGAGCATGAAATAGGGTGGGGCAAAGCCGCCTGTTTTGATTGTCATAACACCGAGAATATTCATCAAACAGACCGCACCGGTACAGGACTGAATCTGGAAGCGATAGAAGAGCTGACAAAAGACGGCGGGCTTGATAGCTGCGCGACCTGTCATGGAACTAATGGCGTGGAGTGAAGCGTATGAAACATTTATATTTATTATTATGTGTTGCGGTTTTTTTGGCCGTTTCATGCGGCAATAACAGTTCCACTTCTTCTTCAGTTGCCGCAACTTATGTTACCTCTGCAATCACGGCGGGCGATAATCTTGAATCGTTTACTTATCATTCAAACACGGCATACAAGGCTAATTTTGGCGCTGCAGGCCTTGGCATTTCCGGGGCGACAAGCGCCGGAGAGGCAGGTCATGATATTGCAAGCTACTCATGGGAACAGATAGGAGGTCCCGCCGTTACTTTTACTTCCGATACGGCATCCGTAACCGCTACTTTCGATGCTCCTGCGATGACTTCAATGCTTCATACAAGCGATCAATATCGATGGCAGGTTTTGCCGGTCTCAAGGGATGATGCCGTTGCAGTTTTCCGCCTGACGGTTGCCGATGCGGCTGGAAACACCGATGCTGCAACCTTTGATGTCTATCTCTTTGACGGCGGTAATGAGATCAAAACAAGCGCCGGATTGACGAATGTAGGAATTGGAGAAAAGGTTTATCTGGCAGGCCCTTCTTGGAAAGCCAATTCCTCAACAGCGAGCACGGCCGTCACCGACTGGGCTTGGGTGTTGACGGCGCCTGCTGGCTCTGCGGCTGCGCTTTCCGATGCGGTTTCGCAGATCGTAGATTTTACTCCTGACGTTGAAGGGACGTATACGATTACTTATTCTTCTGTGACAGCCGGCATTGCAGGCAGTACGCTTGACATTACCGCAGGAAATTATGTCGGTACCGGGACAATCAATGATGCGACACCGGATTCTTCAACAGGCCAGTGCGGCGCGTGCCACAATGGAACAGTGGAAGAGGACATGACATCGGAGTGGCAGGAAACTGGTCATTCATCGATCTTCCAGCAGGTGATAGGATATTATAAATCAAAAGCACCGCAGCCTTATTGCTGGGAGTGCCATACGACCGGTTACAATACCGATACAAGCGCCGATAACGGGGGTGTCGACGATCTGGTAAGCGATGCCGGTTACTCGTTCCCGTCTGCCGGAACAACGTGGGATGATTTTACAACAGATAATTCGACATTGACTCCGCTGACGAATGTCCAATGCGAAAACTGCCACGGTCCGGGTTCAATACATACCGGCACCTATCAGAAATGGAATTCCGGCATCTGCGCCAAATGCCATCCGCAGGAATCGGAATGGAAAATTTCAGGGCACAATTCAACAGGCGTTATAGGATCTGCCGGGAGATATCGAGTCAACTCGACCGGCGGCGGCGGTAGTTGGACCGGCGTCGGATGCGTGCGCTGCCATACGGGCGCCGGGTTCGCGCAGGAGGTCGCAGACGAAGAATTGACCGCTCAGACATCGGACGATATTGGAATTCAGTGCCAGGCATGCCACGATTCGCATTCTGTTGCGGCCGATACGCCGAGTGGCGGAGCGACTTCGATCAGCGGTAACGATTCAACGCAGCTCCGCGTTAAAGGGAATGTTACAATGAAAGATGATGCTCGGACGGTAATCAATGCAGGCAAGGCCGCGGTCTGTTACGAATGTCACGACGGAAACTACTCGTATAATGAGAGCGATTGCGACAGCAATGCCGATGGAACTGCCGATGCCGTTTGTGAAACAATTGATCAGGCCGCGACGCAGTATCATCGCATGCCGCATTATAACACACAATCATTTGTTCTGGAAGGGCTTGGAGCAGTAACCGGTTTTTCGGATAGTTCATACAATTTTACTCTGACCGAAAATTCATTTCATACGTCCGATTTGTTCACATTGCGCTATGGCAGCGGCGATTCAAGCCAGTCTAATGAGAATGACAAGTGTGTTACATGCCATATGGGAACCGCGCCGGAAGAAGAGGAGACAGGTTATCTGTTAGTGGGCGGCCATACATGGAAGGTGGATAATGGAAGCGTTAGTTTTACGTCGGGTTGTACGACCTGCCATACCACGCTTACGGATTTTAATCGCATGGCGCGCGCAGATTATGACGGCGATAGTTCGATAGAAGGCATACAGGATGAAATATCCGGCTTGCTTTTGGCGCTTGCAAATAAACTTAAATCGATTGATGCTACTAATCTTGCCGGCGGAACAACACAAGCCGACGATGGAAGCATTACTGTTGCCGCACTGACATATGGAGCATCAACAAGCCAGGCTACGATGAATTTAACTAATATTGATGTTAGGCGCGCTGTTTATAATTATAATCTGATTGTCAAAGACAATAGCCTTGGCGTTCACAATGCCGCATTTGCAGTGCAACTGCTCCAAAAAACTTATACTGCAATCTCCGCAATGAACGGCGGCAATTCTTTTGCGACGGATTATCCGAATGCAATGCTAAGATAATGCGTCTTGCGCTTAAAAATTTCTTGACTTTTAGGCCATAATAAAGTTTCTTCCGCCATTACAAATTATGATACCTCCGCAAATTAAAAGACTGGCGATTGCGTTCACGCTCTTTATCGGACTTTTTATAGCGGTCAGATATTTTCTGGTGCCGAAATCTTTCGGCAAGCTCGGCCATTATCGCGCCGATTCAATTGAAGAAGTTGCGGCATTGCCGACTCATTATGCGGGCCAAAGCATTTGCGCCGGATGCCATGAAGAGATTTTAAAAACAAAATTGAAAGGAAGCCACGCTAAAATCGAGTGTGAAACCTGCCATGGCGCGGCGCTGAAGCATACGGAAGACCCGATGGCGGTTAAGCCCACAAAACCGAAAGGGCGGGCATTTTGCGGCTTGTGCCATTCGAAGAACGCGGCAAGGCCAAAAAATATGCCTCAGGTCGATTTTGAGCAGCATAATGCCGGCATGGATTGCTATTTATGCCATGTAGCGCATAACCCTAGGATTAAGTAGAGGATGGGATTCCTGCTTCCGCAGGAATGACAGATGATGATGAAAACGGAGAAGAAAGACAAATCGAGAAGAGAATTTTTGAAAAAAGTTGCTACTGTCGTGGTTGGAACGGCTGCGGCAAGCGTCATAAAGCCGTTTAATGCAATCGTATATGCAACTGCGCCAAAAAAGGATAGCGAACACTGGTATGGAATGGGGATCGATCTGGATAAGTGCATCGGCTGCGGCCGTTGTGCGGACGCGTGCAAGCAGGAAAACGGCGTGCCGAGGGAGCCGTTCTTTTTCCGCACGTGGGTGGAGCAATATACGATAAAAGAAAACGGGGAAGTGGTTGTTGAATCGCCGAACGGAGGAATAGACGGATTCAAGCAGTCGGTTCCCGACAACGAAATTTTCAAATCGTTCTTCGTTCCAAAGATGTGCAATCATTGCGCTCATTCGCCGTGCGTGCAGGTCTGCCCTGTCGGCGCCACCTATGAAAGCCCGGACGGTGTCGTGCTGGTGGATGATACATATTGCATCGGCTGCAGATACTGCGTTCAGGCCTGCCCTTACGGGTGCCGCTATATTCATCCCGAAAGGCACGTTGTCGATAAATGCACGCTTTGTTATCACCGCATAAAAAAGGGGCTAAGGCCCGCGTGCGAAGACGCCTGCCCGCGCAAAGCAAAGATATTCGGAGATTTAAGGGATAAAAACTCGGAGCTGGTTAAATTTTTGAAGGAACATACATGCTTGGTCTTAAGGCCGCATTTAAACACCGGCGCCAAGGTTTATTATAATAGTTTGAGTACGGAAGTGAGATGAGTAAATATACGGTATAATTAAATGGATCCACTTATACAAAATCTTTACAATGTCCTGACGCAGGTTCAGGGCTATATTTATCCAAACGAGGTTGAACTCCACTGGAGCCTTTTGATTGTCCTCTATCCCTACATAACAGGGCTTGTTGCCGGCGCGTTTATTTTAGCTTCGCTTGAACGTGTGTTCAGGGTGAAAGAGGTTAGGCCCACTTATGAGCTTTCTCTGATTACCGCGCTTGCATTGCTGCTGACGGCGACGCTGCCTCTTGTAAGCCACTTGACCAAGCCGTTCAGAGCGTATGAAATAATGATAACTCCGCATCCGACATCCGCCATGGCCATATTCGGATTTGTGTATCTATGGTATCTGATGGTTGTGCTGCTGCTGGAAATCTGGTTCGATTACAGGCGCGATTTTGTTATCTGGTCGCAGGAAAAAACGGGGATAATGAAATGGGTTTATAAAATTTTAACTTTAGGCGTTATGGATGTTTCTCCGGAAACGCTTAAATGGGACGAAAGGTTAGGGCGCATCGTGACTATTATCGGCATCCCTTCGGCTTTTTTGCTGCACGGCTATGTCGGGTTTATTTTTGGCTCGATCAAGGCATTCGCTGGAGGCTCTGGATCAGATACACCGCTTTTACGAAGCTGAGGAATCATTTGAAATCATTTCGCTTTTAATGTCCGGCAAACTCTATATTACGCTGATAATAGTTCAGTTATTGATGGGGACAATTATTCCGCTTGCGACATTAGGGCTGCTGCAGGTTTATAAGCCAAGCGAGCGAAAGAGGAGGCTGATATACTGGATGGACAGCGTTCTGGTATTAATCGGCATTTTTGCGATGCGGTGGAATGTAGTGATCGGCGGACAGCTTTTCTCAAAGAGTTTTTACGGGTTTACAGCTTACAAGCTGGAGCTGATAGGGCGGGAAGGGTTTCTGGTTTCTTCCGGCCTGATGGTTTTGCCGTTTATTATTTTAATATTTTTGCTGTGGCTTTTGCCGCCGTGGAAAAAGCAGGCGGAAACATTATAGAGTGTGTTGTCATAATTGAATTCAGGAGATTGCTTCTCCGCCTGCGGCGGATCGCAATGACAAAGCGATTATGTTATGACTGATGAAAACATTTCAAGACGCAGT
>JACPAJ010000047.1 GCA_016180865.1 Deltaproteobacteria bacterium | reverse complement strand
TGGTGTTATTAAATATAAAAACCGCAAAGGCCGCAAAGACCGCCGCGTAAGCAATTTCCCTATAGCCTAAAATTCTGATCGGAGTCTCCCGCAGACGCACAAGATAACGCACTCTGATAATTCTTGCGCAAAAAAATATTCCGCATAACATGCCGGCAGAAATTTCGCGCATACCAAAACGGCCGCTGCCGGCATAAGCAGCTAGCGGTGCAACTGCGCAAAGCGCCATCGCCTCCAAAATTTCACCGGCCAATGAACGCTCCCATCTTCTATGCCAGGCAAACGCCATGGCAAAAGAGCTCCTGCGCAGGCTTGTAATAACTAAATTGTAAACGATAAAAGCCGCCAAAGCTCCGGCAAGCACGAACAGGCTTTGTGCCGCAAAACCGCCGGAAGCCATACCTACAATAAATGACGTGAATAAAATCGCCCATGCGCCGTGCTGTTTTGGAAAAATATTCATAGCATTGGATTCCTGCCCCCTGCTTACTGCCTGCAGGGGCAAGCTTCGCAGGAATGACATGACTTAAGCAGCAGCCTCTTTAGCCGGAGAAAGTTTCAGCAAATCATACGCCGTAATAATCACCCCGATTAAAAATGCGAGGCCAAAGACAAATACGATTTGAAACCAAAGCCTCATATAGCTTTGAGTCGCCATGTAATCCATGCCCAAAACTCTTTCCAGATAAGTCTGCACAACACCCGCAACTCCAAAAGCAAGCCCCATGCCAAGCATGGAGAGAGACATCGTCCAAAAGCCTATTCTCCCGCGCTTCTCGTCATAACGCTCGACCCGTTCAAACTGCGGAAAAGCAAAATAGAAGAGAGTAAGATTCAACAGCGCGTATGCGCCGAAAAACGCCAAGTGGCCGTGCGATACCGTAACCTGAGAGCCGTGGGTATAGTAATTAATCTGCGGAAGAGTGTGGATAAGCCCCCAAACGCCGGCGCCAAGCAGATGATATATCGAGCATCCAACAGCATACACAAACGTCAGAGGGTTTTTTATCTGTTCGCGCCTTTCTTTAACATGGTTCCATGTGTCATAAACCATCAGCACAATCGGCACAGGTTCAAGAGAGCTGAAAATTCCTCCAACCCAAAGCCAGTATTTCGGCGCCCCAAGCCAGTAATAATGATGCCCGGTTCCTGCTATGCCGGTGAAAAGGAAAAGCCCCATTTCCACATAAAGCCACTTTTCAACAACGCGCCTTTCAACTCCCGTAATTTTCAGCAGCACGAACGCCATCAGCGCCGCGGTTATAAGCTCCCATGCTCCTTCAACCCAGAGATGAATCACCCACCACCAGTAATACCAGTCGATCGCCGCATTTTTGTAAAACGGCATGCCGAAAAGATACATAACTGCCAGAAATACCAGGCCGCCGAGGAGGGTCCCCTGAATAGCCGTCCAGTTGCGGGCTTTTATCATTGTCATGCCTATATTAAAGAGAAAGATAAGCGCTCCAATGACAACGACAAAATCCAGCGGCCTGGGTATTTCAAGAAGCGGCCTTCCCTGATTCCATCCGAAAAGAAAGCCGACCAGCGCCGTGACTCCGGTTCCAACAAGTAAAATTAGCTGAAGATATGCAAGCTTAGTGGAGTAAATTTCGCTTTTTGTCTCTTCCGGAGTGATAAAATATGCTCCTCCCATGAAGCCCAAAAGAAGCCATAAGACGAGCAAATTAGTGTGAAATGCCCGCGCAGTCGCAAACGGAAAGACGTTTACGATATTTTGGGGTATCGCGGCAAAATAGCTTAAGCCTAAATAAAGGCCGAAAACAACCTGAAGCGCAAACAACAGAAGCGCGACCGTGAAATAGCTTCTTGCAATTCCTTGAGTTTTATATTGCATTTATAACCTCCGTTAGAACGCCTTAGCGAATTCCGATGAGCTTAGGCGTTATTACGCCCGCCAATGGTGTAGTGGCGGGCTATTTATTTGAAAGCAACTTTAAAGCCTCTTTGGCTTTTGCCCTATCGCTATCCTGCGGAGGCCAGTCATTATTATTAATTTCGCTGATCCATTTTAGAAATGATGTGAGATTCGCTATTTCAGCATCGGAAACATTTTGATTGGGCATTTTCCTCCATGAAGAGGCAAAAATCTGATCGGGATTTTTGACTATTGCGGCAATCCCCTCCCCGCCCAGCCGTTTATATGCCTTTGTCATATCCGGAGCGTAATAGCCGCCAAAGCCCAAAATAGTATGACAGTCGTTGCAATTATATTTTTCCCACACTTTTTTGCCGGCAATCACCTCATCGGTCAGATTATCTTCATGAGTCAGATGCTTAACCTGCCTGTGAGTGTCAACAGTCAGATAGATAAACAGACCGGCGGACAAAAGTGTCGCCACAACAAAGAACCAGAAAGCCTTTTTATTGCTCATCTAACCCCTCCTCTTTTTATTATTATAAACACCTGCCACATCGGAAAGCTTTGTTCTGCTTAAATATGTTTTAACCTCTTTGTTTACATTTCCGAGAAGCTCCCCAAAAACGCAGTTATCACTATTACAAATTGCCGTATCGAACAGGCAGTTGCTGTATGTAATCTGGCCGTCGATAGATTCGTAGACTTCCAGAAGTGTTATTTTGTTTGAGTTTCTTGTAAGAGAAAACCCGCCTCCGGGTCCCCGAACGGACGAAACCAAACCGGCTTTTGCAAGACGCTGCATGACTTTGGAAAGATGCGCTTCCGAAACTTCGAGCCTTTTAGCGGCTTCGGGCGCCGTCACAGTCTCGTTTTTTCTTGCAGCAAGGAGAGCCATGGCATGGATTGCAATCGATGCAGCATCCGATATTTTAATGGCGCTTTTCATAATTCTGGTATTCAGATACCAGAATTCCAGTTTATGTCAAGAACTATTTTTTTAGAACATTTAAAGCGGCTGTCATGATATGATTTTGCACTCTTATCGGACAACCACTCGGCGAATATTTTGCCGGCGCTTTTTTCCAGAGCAAGCTTATTATTCACAACTTTATAAGCGTAAATCATTCCGAGATTATAATGAGCTTTTGATTCATCAGGATAATCTTTCAGCAGACGTGTATAAGCTTCAATCGCTTCATTATACCGGCCGTTTTTTTGAAAAGAGACTCCGTCTGCAAAAAGCTCCCCTTTTAACTCATTCTGCACAATATAATGATAAGCCGTCTTTTTGCCTGTCGTGTAACACCCTATAAACGGCAAAAAAAACGCCATAAAAATAAATTTACTCCATAACGTCATAACCATCAGAATCATCATCGCTATTCGCGACTACTTCCTTCGATTTATCTGCAAAACGGACGACATCGCCGGCATTCGCAATAAAGCCTCCGCTCATATGCGCTTTCGCATATTTTTTATCGACTTCCGTCAAATTACTCCTGTTGTTAGTAAAAAAGATGTGCCTTACGCGGCTTCTATTTTTATTGAGCTTACTCCAGGGTTTAAAACCAAAATCACAAGTCCAAGCCACGAAAAATTTTCCACCTGCTTATCGATAACATTTAAAATGAATTGCACCGCATTGCCGATGGCCTTTCTGGTGGCAACGCCTAGCGGAGTTTTATGGAAAGCATCTCCGCCGAAATCTATTATTTTGTAGTTTATTTTAGCTCCAAATGCCTTTTCCCATGCCTTCCCCTGCGCCCTGTGCGAATAGAGGATTTCTCCCGTCCGCGTATCGACAAGGCGCATGTCAATGCCGACGTGGGCCGCATTAATATCTCCGCTTGTCTTTATTCCTAAGAATCCCGCCGCCATGCCGGCACCCATCTGCCTCTCTTCAAATTCCGTCACTTCACCGACTATCAAATAATCTACGCCTAAAAGCTGCCCCGAAGGGGCCCTTGTAATAGGCGCCACAAGGTTTGCTTCCGAAAGCTCCTGTTCCATCAGAACTTTTGAAAGGATCGCTCTTTCAACGACAGTCACCCGTCCTGTCTTAATCAGCTCGGTTACAAGCTGTGCGGCAAGCCCGCCGCCGATATCCCATCCGCCGTAAGCCTGCGCAAAACGGTCTGTGGCGCCGAATTTTGACACGGCAACGCGCATTTTCGGCCTTTCAGCGGACAAATTATTGTGAGGCGCCTTTGCAAACAAGAGCTGCGGCATAATCAATATTAGAGCAAACGCTGTTACTTTCAGAGGCATTTCCTATTTTCCCCGTCTTTAACAATCTGCACGTTTATATCTGAATTAATCGTCCCGTGATTGTCGGTCACATTAAGCTCTCCGTGGCCTGCGGTAATATTAACGTCTTCGGTAGAAACGCTTCCATCGGACGCCTCAAGCGTTCTTATCCTCTCGCGGGCTGATTCTGCCGGAGTGCATTTTGAGGAGTCTATTTGGTTTATAAATTGCCTCACTCTGATAACATTCTCTTCATTTTCCTGTTTCAGCCTTAAATTCCTTATAGCGCCAAGCAAAGATTGATCATCGGAAACAGCGGCGAAAACCGTGCCGGAAACCGCCAATCCAATAATAAACAATATTATCAGCCGCGCCGTTATCATTTTTTCATGTCTCCCAATATGATGGTTGAACTGACGGAAGCATCGACGAAATTATTTTTCGACTTTGAGTCCATATTGATATCAAGCTTGTCATGCCCTACTCTGATATTAACATCGCCCATAACCGAATTCTTCACGTCTCCCGTATTATGGCTTTTCTCCCTATATCTAACATCTTGAAAACCGCCGCCTGAAAGGTTTGCTTGAAACGATTCTTTCATGCGGGCATCGTTACTCGTGCAATTATTCAGGCAGATTGCTCCCGCATTAAGCGGAAACACGAGTGTCATTATAATAAACATAAAGATTATTGTTCGAGCGTAGCCCCGTAAAACGGGGCGAAGTCGAGAACCTCTCGATATGTGATTTATTTTCTTTTTCATAAGTTCAAACTCCGGGCAGGGAGAAAAACTCCCCGCCCGAAGCCCTGTTTTAAAACTACTCGGTTGCAGGCGTGCTTACATGAACATCGCCAAACGTCTGTGAGTTGTTAACACTTGCTTCAACTGTCGTGGCGGAAATAGTCGAGCTGAAATCGGCTCCAATCTTCTGGCTAAAATCGCCGAGAACGGAATTTCTCGCTCCGCCTTCAATATTATGGGATGCCACCCTTTTCCCTGCGCTGCTGTCATATTCAAATGTATTGCCCTTGAAGCTGTCTGCTATGGCATGGCTGTCAGTGTTATAGCTTCCAAGAGTTGACTTATCCGAATAGTCGTAACTGCTGGTCTTTACGGAATTATCAACATCGTTATCGTAGGTATATTTCTGATTGTTGTTTGTGGCCTTGTTGTTCGAATTTTTGTAGCTGTTATTCGAATTAGCATTTGTTTTTATATCGCTGCCGTTCACGCTGTTGTTGTTATTGCTATTCTTGTTGTTATTGACCGTCGTTTTTACATCTGCGCCAAGAGACCACGAAAAAGCGGTTCCGGCGCCCCCAAAAGTCAGGCATATAGCTATGCTGAATAATACTATTCCTTTCATTATATCCTCCTTAGTTTTTATCGGCCGCCTCCCAATGAAGCCGCCTTATTTTTTGTCAGCTGACTTTTTAATCTCTGATTCTTTGTTATTGCATTAGCCGTGCCACAATCTTGGCGACTGTAACTCATTGAAATCTATTGGATTATGCCGGTGGCGGGGTTTGCGGGCTCGATCGTTATGTTAAAAACTGTTCAGTTTTCGTCATATTTTGGGCTGACATTTAAATTATTATCGGCGAAATTAACGAAATGTTGCTAGTTTTTTAATAAAACCCGAAAATAAATTTAGCAACAATTCCATTTTTTTGCCGATACTAGTTATAGAAGCGGTTAAAATAAACGTTTTTTGCCCATGGGGGAGCTAAAGAAAAGGGGTTCCATGGGCGATAAGATTGACACGGTTGACCCGATTTTTCAATGTCTGCTTGAAAAGCACGAAAACGCCGACACCAAGCAAATAAATCCTCTGGAAGATTATGAAGTCTCCGAAACGGAATTAGGAAAGTTTCGCCCCTCCGGCGGTTTCATGCCCCCATCCACGCTTTACTTGGATATTTCGGTGGAAGGATGCAATAATACAAACGGTTTAAGCGGCAAAAATTCTATCCGCGCCCAATTCTTCGGCGAAGGGCCTCTGTTATCTTTCACGCATCAGGAAGGATTATTTCAGATAGGCGTTCCGGTCACAGAATTTGCAAGTCCATGGTTTGGAATCGGAAATATATATTACCAGCCCGGAGAAAGCGCTGCCTTTGGATGGTTTTCAGCAGATGGGTCGCCAAACCCTTATCTAATCGGGCTTGGCGGAGTCATTGTTCTTATTCAATCGATATTTTCCGAATGCAAGGGAGCCAAAGAGTGCGGCGCCGATTTTTTATCAAGATTAACTCAAGCATCTCTTCCGATAAATGTCGGCCTCGAGCTAATTCAAAATGCGGGAATCGACACTAAAGAAACCGCATGCAAGGATGTGTGGGACAAAAACAGTTTTACGGAATGTATCGCCTACTCCGCCGCATACAAACAGCAGGCACGGCACGAAGCGGCATATGATATGGTGGAAGAAGGCCTTAAGAAAAAACGATTGGACCCGCATGCCGCTGCTTTATTGATGGCCGAAAAAGATGATATCCTCGCGTCGAAAAATCAAAGCGGTTTAACGCCGATGCGATTGCCGATAATAGGGCCTATTTTCAAAAAAATATTGGAGCAGCCCAGTGCCAGGATAGCAGACAATGTGATGTTAGCGGCATTTGAAGCAAAATCATTCATGGCAAAACATGCGGCGTGGCTTTCTAAAAACGAGGGTCCGCGCCCAACCGAAGAAGAGATTTTCAAATTCATGGCGGATTCGCTATATCTCCTCCTCAAACTTCAGGTTTCAGCGCACGTCGCAGACAGGCAAATAAATATCCGCGGAAGCGCTCCGATAGCATTCAGAAAAGCGGAAGATATTGCGGTTTTTTTGGAAACAACGGCCGAAGTTTACAATACAATAGCAGTGAGCAAAAGTTTGTGGAGTTTCGTAGCTGCAAGAACATCGGAACTTGCCCGCGCAGTTGTTAAAAACTCCGTGCTTCGCTCAACAGAGTCCGTGCTGAATGCGGCATTTGAGCTGTCGAATCTTTTCACGTGGAAAAGCGAAGTTTCCAGCATTTTAAACCATTCTCATTTTGAATTCAGAAAAGCCCATCTCCTTTGGAAGCTGAAAAAGGATTTCCCCGAAAACAAAGATGAATACCTGCCAAGGATCAGGAATATTAAACTTGCCGACCGCGAGCAAATGCATGCGACCATTTCTGATGCGTTTTCCGCAATAAGCAATATCGAAGACTTAAACGTATATGGCTGGGTAAAGATTTTCTATGACTACCTTGACAAATTGTTTCTCATTTCAGAGGAAGACATATCAAGCGAAATAAAAGGCCTCGATTTCAGAGGTCTTGCCGGAACGCCTTCCGTCCATTCCGGATTTGAATTGTATTATAACTTCTTAAAGCTGGAATCGGAACTGGAGCAAAAAGGAAAGATAGATGAATCACAGGCATATATTATATATCACCATCTGGATATCCTTCTGCAAAGGATCGTAAAAAACCGCGCTGCCGATATCAAAACAGAGCTTGCAACATACGGTCCCGACATCCGCGATTTGCGATACGAGGCAGTCTCCGCCTCCGAAAAACTCCGCAGAAAATTTGAAAACGAAGCTGCAAACAACCTTATCGATTTTTCAAAAATGCTTGAGACCGGCAAAATTGACAGCATTGATAAATTAATGGCTATCGAAAAAAGAGAGCTTGATGAAAAGGAAGCTCTTGTCGGAACGGTTGAGGCCAATTTGAGATATTTGGAATCCGGCAAAGGCTTTGACAAAGAGAGTTTCGATGAAATCAGCAAATTGATAGGCGAATATAGGCGAGCGTTTGAAAAATTCTCGTCCTATCGGAATGGGATAATAACAATGCGGATATATACGGGCAAAAACGGGAAGTAAGCCCACCACTAAACCATTGGTGGGCATAAGAATGGAGGCAAATATGAGCGACAAAACAAACAGCATCAGAATCAACGGCAGTGACTACATCTTCGAAAGGATGAATTGTTTCAAAGCAGAAGGGATTCCCGCTGGAGACAACATAAAAGAGCTAACGCAGGCAGAAGGCATGGAGTCAAATTTTTTAAGCGACCTCATCTTTTATAATCCCAATGAGTCAACCGTCTGCCATGCCTCTTTGTTCAGCACCCTGCCGCCAAAAGACAAAATACGCCTTGATGAATCTCCGGCAAGCGTTGTTTTATACGCAAACAGCGAAGGGCCAAGAGAAATTTCAGAAATTATCATAGAAGGCGCCAATTCAGATCTTGAAGACAAAATTGAGGATGTGATGGATAATCTGAAAATCGATGAAGGCAAAAAAATCACAGCCGATGATTACCGCAAATTGTTTAAGGCCTGCGATGAAATTGAACGCACGGAACGAAAAATTATTGAAATCGACAAAATCGACGATGATGACAATGCGCTCAAGCTGAAAATCACCGCAAGAGACATTCCAAAAGAGACCTCAATAGAATTTAAAGGCGGAGTGTCCGTTGGAGAATCCGTAATATTTAAAAGTATTCTTTCCGAAGCGATCAAAAAGTCTCCCGATCTTGCAGTCCGTATCTATTACGGACAGGTCAATCTCTCGGAATATTTTGCGGACAACGCCTCTGTTAGAGGCTTAACATTCACTCCAACCATCGAAGAAGCCAAAATCGAAGGCGATAAGATGGTTATAAGCATCGTCCCGGCAAAAATGTATCACTCTAAGCTTTATTTCAGTCCCGAATATGCGGGTTATCTTTCGACCCTATCCGAAGCGGAACAGGAGGAGGTTTCAAAAACGCTAGCATCGTATCAAGAAGCTTTCGATTCCGCTCGCAACATAGCAGACCTCGTCGCGATTAAGAAAAATCTAATAAAGACCGCTCAAAACGGATGGATGGAAGGCCGCGAAAGCTTCATAATTTCATTTGAAATGCCGAGAAATCAAAACGGCCAATTTGCCGTGAATAACGAAGGCCAGCTTGTTACAATAGTCAATAGATTGCCCGTGCCAACCAGAATAGCTATTGAAGGAGACTTCCCGCCGGCAGACGAAAAATATATCGAAAGCCTCTTCAAAGAAGCAAAATTCAAGGAAGTAATCAATCCTTCGAGAATCGAAGAACAAATAGGCAGGATAAGAGAATACTACAAGGAAAAGGGTTATAAAATTAAAGAGCTGAAAACAAAAATATGGATGGACGGAACGCTTCAGATAGTAATCAACCTGAGAAGATGGGATGCTATTTACAATGTTATCGTTCAGGGAGAGGCAATTACTGAAGAAAGAAAAAAGGAAAATGCAAGACTTGTGGAAGAAATAATGATGCCTTTGAAAGGAGGCTACATTAAAGATGAAGACTTAAGCGCCGTTAAAAGAAAGCTTGCGCGCGGAACAAGCCGCTCCGCTGTCGAATCAAATGTTGATAACCTAGAAAACCTGATTGCAACTGATCCTGAAACCGGCAAAACGGCCGTAATTTTCATTGTAACGGAAGGAAATCCTAGAAGGGAATATAGCTTTGGAGGCATGGGGAGCCCCTATGAAATTGCGCTGCAGACTTCTTTAACGGTGCATGATAACGGCCGCGGGACATCATACGGAGGCTCGGCAGCAGTTGACGGCGGATGGGGAATGTTCAAATTCGACGATGTGGATGAAATTTATTTTGAATCGATGAGTTTGTCGTTTGGAACTACCGCGGGGCCTGACGACAAAGTATTTATAGATGTATATGAAAGCGGCAGTCAATATGCAGGAAGATCTCAGACAATTGTAGGAACGGATGTGACTTATCAGCGTTATTTTGCCAATGACACGATAACGCTTGCGGGAGGAAATGCAATCGAAGGCCGGATAAAGGGGCCGGAGCTGTTTAAATCAGACGACGGAATCAAACCGCGCTTCAGGCCGCACACCGCTGCCTGTTATAACAAAGGAGATATCGATCTCTGCATCAACCAATTCGTGGATATTGGCGACGCAAACTA
>JACPAJ010000077.1 GCA_016180865.1 Deltaproteobacteria bacterium | reverse complement strand
TGATTAAGCTGTACGGCGATTTTAGCTTCGCTCACAAGCATATCGACAAATTCTTTGTTAGCCGCGATGTGGGGAAGAATCTTTTTAATGACCACGGTTTTTTTAATGCCGTGGATGTCGGAAGCGATTCCTTTATAAATTTCCGCCATTCCGCCCTGGGCGATTTTTTCCTGCAGGAAATACTGGCCTAACGGCGCCATTATATCAGATTTGTTGTCATTCGCTCTATTTTCTGGCATACTCCGCTAATATAAAGTAAAATACGAAAAATAAAAGCAAAAAGCGGCTGCCTGTTCGATATGACTGAAAAATCGATTACGAACAAAGAATACAATCTTGCCGGAGGGCATGTGAGGTTTCGGTTTGTGGAAGGCGAAAAAAACGGCGAGGAGGTCCTTGTCACGAGGGACACTTTTTTCATTGGAAGAAATCTGAATAATAATCTCGTTTTGGATGATCGCAGCGTTTCCAGAAAACATGCTGTTTTAAATTTTGTGAACGGAGAATATACTTTAAGCGATCTTAACAGCTTCAAAGGGGTTGAGGTTAACGGCAAAGAAGTTAAAGAGGCTGTTCTTCACAGCGGCGACAGGGTCAGAATAGGCGCAACGGTGCTGGAGTTTCTGGAGGCGGATTCCGCTTCTCCGCCGGCAAAGAGGAGGAAAAAGTGTATATGGCCTGTGATTTTTATTGCAATTGCCGCAGTTGCAGCGGTTGCGGTTTTCTTTGCCATTCAAAGCTTTAATAAAGGAAAAATTTCCAAAGAGCTTATGCGGGAGATTGTTTATCAGTATTCGCTGGGTATAAAAGCTTACAATGTTAACAAAGATATCGAATCGGCAAAAAAGTACTGGCAAGAGGTTGTTTCCATGGATCCTGCAGGAATAACGATACATGGTCGTAACGCCAGGATATTATTGAGTAATCTGCCTGGCAACTTGAACAATGAGCCCAACCGATAATAATATAATAGATGGCTGAACAGCAAACATCCCAGGAAAAGACGGAGGAGGCAACTCCCAGGCGCAGGCGCGATGCCAGGAAAAAAGGGCAGGTGGCGAAAAGCCGCGACGTCAATACCATATTAATATTAATCGCGGCTTTCGGACTGCTTGCAGCGATGGGGCATTATATTTCCGATATTTTTCAGCTTTCAATGAAAGAGGCTTTTGAATTTGCCTCCAAAACGAACATAAATAATGAAGAGCTCTTCCTTCATGCCGAGCAGGCTTTTTTTGATTATCTTAAGGCCGCGATGCCGTTTGTGGGGCTTATCGCTTTTATCGCTTTAGCCGTCGGATTTGCCCAGGTCGGCCCTGTTTTTTCCGGCGAGCCGATGAAGCTAAAGGGCGACAGGCTCAATATAATCACCAATTTAAAAAACATGTTCAAGGTTACGACATTTATAGAGCTTTTGAAAAATGTCGCAAAGGTGACTCTTATCTTCATTTTAGCATATATGGTTTTGAAAGACAATATGCGGGAAGTTGTCATGACGGTGCTTGGGACTCTGCCTCAGTCGACTGCAGTTGCTGCTCACGTGATTACAAGTTTTTTGATAAAAGTTTTTATCTGTTTTGTCGTAATTGCTTTCGTCGATCTGGCGGTTCAGCGCTGGCAGTATAAAAAACAGCTCAGGATGTCGAAAGAGGAGGTTAAAAGAGAATATAAAGAAGACGAAGGCGATCCTCTTATAAAAAGCATGCGCAAGCACCTGTATCAGGAAATGCTGATGAGCGATGTGAAACAGGCTGTTAAAACATCCGACGTTGTTATTACCAACCCGACCGAACTTGCAATTGCCTTGAAATATGATGATAAAGCAATGGTAGCCCCGCAAATTATGGCGAAGGGTCAGAGGCTTTTTGCCGAAATGATCCGCGATACCGCCAAAGAGCTCAATATACCGATTATGCAGAATGTCCCTCTGGCGTGGGCGCTGATAGAAATGGAGATAGGAGACGAAATACCGGAAAATCTCTACGCGGCAGTTGCGGAAGCGCTGCTTATCGTGTATAGGATGAAAGAACGGCAGGGCTGATAAAAATATAGAGGAGGGCAAGAGGGTATGTCCAAGATTAAATCTATCCATGCGCGCGAAATTCTGGATTCCCGCGGAAATCCGACAGTTGAAGTCGATGTTGTAGCGGAAAACGATATTTGCGGAAGAGCCTCCGTCCCTTCCGGAGCCTCAACAGGCGTCCATGAAGCGGTGGAACTTCGCGATGGCGATAAAAAACGCTACAGCGGCAAAGGCGTCACAAAAGCCGCGGCAAACGTGAACACGGAAATCGCAAAACTTTTGATAGGAAAATCTGTTTTAGATCAGCGGTTTCTTGACGATGCGATGATAAAGCTCGACGGAACCAAAAATAAATCAAGACTCGGAGCAAACGCTATTCTGGGTGTTTCCATGGCCGCAGCAAAAGCTGCATCCCAAACAAGAAAAATGCCTCTGTATAAATATATCGCGGAACTTTTCGGTATGTCCAAAGATGGATTTGTTCTGCCTGTGCCGATGATGAATATCCTGAACGGCGGCCAGCATGCTGATAATAATGTTGATATTCAGGAGTGGATGATCATGCCGGTTGGCGCTTCAAAATTCAGCGAAGCCATCAGAATAGGCGTTGAAGTCTTTCATTCTTTAAAAAATGTGCTAAAAGAAAAAAAATACAGCACTTCCGTCGGCGATGAGGGCGGCTTTGCCCCGAATCTTAAATCAAATCAGGAGGCGCTGGATGTCATCATGCAGGCCATAAATTCGGCAGGCTACAAAGCCGGAAAAGATGTTTTGCTTGCAATAGATTCGGCTGCGTCGTCTTTTTTTGAAAACGGAATTTATAAAATGGAAGCCGAGGAGAAACCGGAAAAAACAGCGGCGGAGATGATTGAATGGTATAAAAAAATTGCGGATAAATATCCGCTTGTTTCGATTGAAGACGGCCTTGCGGAGGACGACTGGGATGGATGGGAGACGCTTACGGAAGAGCTGGGGAAAAAAGTTCAGCTGGTAGGGGATGATATTTTTGTCACTAACCCGGAGCGGTTTCAGCAAGGTTTAGACCGGCGAACCGCCAATTCCATCCTTATAAAATTAAATCAAATCGGGACGCTGACCGAAACGCTTTCGACAATGAAAATGGCGCGCAAAGCCGACTATACAACTGTCATATCCCACAGAAGCGGCGAAACGGAAGAAAGCTTTATTGCGGACCTTGCAGTCGGAACAAATGCCGGCCAGATAAAGACGGGAAGCGCTTCAAGAACCGACAGAATAGCAAAATATAACCAGCTTTTAAGAATCGAAGAAGACCTCGGAGTGCCGCTCGCCAAATTCGGAAACCGCTAAATGATAATCCGAAAGACCATGCTGCAGGATATCGATAAAATTGTGGCGATAGAAGAGGCCTCTTTTTCTGCGCCGTTTGACCGGAGAATGTTTCAGGGCATGATTATCGCCAGCCCGCCTTTCGGCGGGTTTGTTCTGGAAAATGACGGCGTTATTTCGGGTTATTTATTCTACTCCATAGCCCTCGATGAAATGGAATTATTGACCATAGCCGTTGATGAAAAATTCAGGCGCAAGGGTTATGCAAAGAGGCTGATTGAGGAAATGTTTCGATTGGCGCGCGAAAAAAATGCAAAGAGCATATTTCTTGAAGTGAGGGTATCGAATTCAGGCGCGCAGTCTTTGTATAAAAGTTTCGGCTTTCTCCCGGCAGGCGTCAGGAAAGCCTACTACAGGGACAACGGCGAAGATGCGATTGTCATGAAGAGAAATTTTTAACTTTTAATTCGCCCTCAAGTAGGATATATTCACCGCAACAGCAAAGGGGGCAATGTGTGGTTTCCGCCTGATTTTCCATCCCAAAAGACGGCAAGTGAACTCAATGATGAAGAGCTTATTTTCCTGATAAAATGGCTCGCCAAAAAACTTTACGTTATTCCGCCGCAGAAAAATGAATTTACCAAACAAGGGGTAAAAGAGTCATTTGAAAGATCAAATCTAACGGGGGATTACAACGATCTCGATAAATGGCATGAAGAAGCAAAAATAATAAAGTGGAAATCATATCCGTGGGGCGGCCTACCGCTAGATGAAAACGACTCATTCTACCCGCATGTGATCATTGAAAGAAACATTGAAGATATGGACATTGACCTGCGATTGTGGAACGGCTTTAAAGCGATACGTTTATATCTTCAAAACAATATGGATTGCCGGTCCGTATTGTTTTGGCCCCATGATGGCGCAGGCTCTTTTATGCCGTTCGCAAACGGGAAAGAGCTGATTTTGAGGCAACAGAGGGGATATGTTCTTTTTTCGCAGGCTATCGTTCTCGGCTTTGAACAAGATCATCCGGCAGCAAAAATTGCGGGCGAATTATTAGATATGAGGAAAAGAATCGAGGGCGTGCCGGTTTATTCAAAAAGCCTGTTTAAATATAACGGCGGCGACAAACGAAAAATAGAACATGAGGTGTTTCATGGCGTTTTATTCTGCCGTTTTGAAGACAGCGGCGCTCCTATTTCGACGGCCGACAAATTAAAACTGAATTATATTGCCAACGCTTTTGGTGATTTTTTGGGCGCCGGAAGCAGGGAAAATTATTGGCCGGTGGTCACAGACGATAAGGACAGACTCCAAAGGATCGAAAATGCCTTTGCTTGGGATGACAAAGGCGTCCGAAGCCATGTTCGCCAGATTCAACATTTAATGCCCGCCAAGCCGGAATTAGTATGGCCGTTGGGAGATGCTTTACATGATACTATTTTAAAAAACACGATGTTTTATGAACAAGCGCTCGATAAATATTCCGGAAATGCTCTTCTTACCGGTTTATCGCCGATTTTAAAAAAAGTATTTCAGGCCGATACTTGTTTTTTCTTGGAATACAAGGGCGGCAACGAGTTTAAAATCATAGGAAGCGCTGACAACGGCGTTCAGAAGGCATTTGCCATGGCTTGTGCGACATCTCTAATAAAAGTTCCGCTTCAAACGAGGGCCAAAGACACGATCACGACGGCGATACCGCAATTTTGCAACGGAAATTTTATCGGCTCTTTATTTATAAAACAAACCGGTCTTCGGCCCAGATATCATAAAGATCGGTGGGAATACATGCTTCATTATTTGGGCTCGATTTTTGAAATACTCTACGGTGGTTCGGATAAGCGCATACGGTCGAAGCTTTATGAAACAGATCTTCCGTGGTACGCCTTTATCGAACTATTGGACTCGCATTATCCGTTTCCTCCGACCATTTCACACAAGGCTGAAGACTTTGATAAATTTGGCGTCAGCGAATTAAAACAATTGACCGAATGGTATGCAAATCTAATCCAGATGAGCTTTTTGCCAAGCCCAATCGGAAAATACAAAGCGTCGGAACAAGATCTTAAAGAAATGATGCCGCCGGAGGAAGCCGCTGCTTTTTATAGCGCAACCACCACCACGATCATGGATTTATGCTCTTTTGCCGGCAAGAGCGATTGGGATAAGACCCAAAAAATCATATTCGGAGAATTTTCGAAACTTTTTGGCTTTACGGCCATAGACTTTATGTGGTTTGCCACTTATCAAGGAAACGGGCGTTTCGAGATTTACCATTCCGGCGACAATCCATTGGACGAAAAAGAAAAACTCGTTTGCGAGGCTTTGGCCCAATGGACTGCGCTGAATCGAAGAGCGGAATTCGTTCCGGCAGACGGCCCGGAACTGATACACCGCATGGTTCGCAAAACAATCGGAGAGGAATCTTTGGTGACCATGCCCGTTTGCAGGACCGATCGCTTGGGAAAATTCGAGTGGGCATATACAACGGCTGTTTTTTGCGTCGCTTTGAATCCGGAACGCAAAAAAATTACCGTTGCCGAATGGACAAAGTGGCTTTCAATAACAGGACGGTCGTATGCAATAATAGAGGCCGCTTTAAAAGCAAATAAAATTTCCTTTTGTAATTTTGGAATGCCGGAAGAAAACGAGATGGAAAAGAAATGGTATATGCAGTTTATGCCGCCTGAAACATGTAGATAAAACACCTTTATGCCTACCATTAAGGAAATGATCAGCCTGCAAAGAGAAGCTCATCCTGAGGCTGGAAAAGTTGTCGGCGGTTTTTATGCGTTGGATTCTTCTTTAGGCTCGGGCGGATTTGGCTGCGTTTGGAAGGCCAAAGACAGGCATTTAAAAGACCATGGATTTGTTGCGATAAAATTTCTTGGCGGATTCAAGGCAAAAGAAGAAAGCGCAATTGCAAGCCTCAAAAATGAATTTGCGATTCTGAAAGATTTGAATCATCCCCATATAAATAAAGTTTACGATTTTGGAAGAGATCCGAAATTTGGATATTACGTTGTAACAGAACTTGTCGATGGATTGCCGTTACAGAAGGCGTTTTTTGATCGGGACGCTGATTTTTGCGAGGCCATAATAGTGCAGATACTGCGCGCGCTGGCCTATATTCATTCAAGGGGCGTGTTTCATTTCGACATAAAACCGCCGAATGTTGTCGTTAAGGGCAATAACCATGCCGTGTTGATCGATTTTGGCATCGCGGCGCTGCAGCCCGCGGAAAAGGCCGTCGGGTCGCTTAGTTTTATGGCTCCTGAAATGATCATGCACCAGATGCCGGATGGCAGGGCGGATCTGTATTCGGTCGGAGTTTTGTTCTATAGCATTTTAACAGGAGGCAACCCTTTTATTTCAATGTCTTTCGAAGAGGCAAAAGAAAAACACCTTAAATTGAATGTTCCGCCGCCATCGTCGGTAAGGCCAAACATTCCATCTTATTTTGATAAGGTTGTAGCCAGA
>JACPAJ010000076.1 GCA_016180865.1 Deltaproteobacteria bacterium | reverse complement strand
TATCCGTATCTTGTGAAAGTGGGGAGCCTTTTTTTCTCTACTCATCCCTTTCATGTTATCAGGCTATAGTATTCAAGTATTAACATGTGATGTGATGGCAAAAACATAAATACTTGAATACTATAGCCCGACCCCTTTCCCTTTTTCCTCTTTCCTTTCCAAAAAAAGATTGTAAATGAAGCGAAAGGCAGCTATAATAGCTTCATATTATGAAGCGATTATCGCTCCAAAAAGACACCAAATATATCTGGCGAAGACATGGGTGGCCCAATTTAACTTACGATAACAATAAGTTATCCGTCCTGTTGGGAAAGGTGAGGTTTTCCCAAGGTCTTCTTTTAGGAAGGATGGGCGAATTAGGTTTTAACCTAAGTGAAGAGGCCAGGGGCGAGATACTTGTAAATGAGGCGGTGAAGACTTCCGCCGTGGAAGGCACCATCCTCAATTATGATTCTGTCAGATCCTCGGTAGCAAGGCGACTTGGGCTACCATCAGCAGACCTACCATCTGCGGATCGTTATGTGGATGGAATAATTGAAGTTCTGCTGGATGCGACTAATAATTACAATTCTTCGCTAACCGTTCAGAGACTTTTAGGCTGGCAGGCGGCTCTTTTTCCTACAGGTTTTTCGGGGCTTCATCGTATCAATGTCGGCAAGTGGCGTGGGTCAGAGCCGATGAGGGTTGTCTCCGGCCCCATCGGGCATGAGACGATACATTTTGAAGCGCCACCATATAAGAAAATCGATCATGAAATAAAAAAGTTCTTGGCGTGGTGGTCAAAAAGTTACGGGGGCGTGGATGGACTCATTAGAGCCGGCATAGCCCATCTATATTTTGTAACGATACATCCATTTGAAGATGGAAATGGCAGAATTGCACGTGCATTAACTGATATGGCCTTGGCGCAGGACGAAAAAATGGGTAAAAGATTTTACAGCCTTTCAACCCAAATAATGGCGGAGAGAAATAAATACTACGATATATTAGAATCATCCCAAAAAGGAGATCTTGATATAACTGATTGGTTGGTATGGTTCCTTCAATGTACGGAACGAGCGATCACTAATGCCGAAAAAATAGTTTCGAAAGTATTAGCCAAGGCCTCATTTTGGAAAAAAAATAGTGCTACTACGATAAACGAACGTCAGCGAAAGGTGATCAATCTTTTACTCGATACTGGCCCAGGTGGGTTCATGGGTGGCCTTACCACGCGGAAATATGTTTCGTTCGCAAAAACAAGCAGGGTTACGGCTTATAGGGAAATAACGGATTTACTTGAAAAGGGGCTTATTAAGCAGAATGATGGCAAGGGTCGTAATGTGAGCTATGATGTTAATTGGTGACCTATGATCAAACATATTGTCATGTGCAACTGTCGAGCTATTTATTTTGGGAAGCTAAAATATAACGTGTCTGTTTATGTGATCCCAATGTTGTTATGAGGCCATGCTGTAAAAGCGGCTTCATAACATAATGTGCGCCAGGCACCGTGATTTTTAAAGAGGACGCAATATTGCTGATGCCCAATTGACCCTTCTCGCGCAGAATACTTAGAAGTTTTTCCTGCCGCACAGTTAATGAGATTGATCTTTTGTCGACCCTGCCGATAGCCATGACCCGCTTTTCGATCCGCTCCAATGTTTCTAAAACCGTTTCTGCAATGAATTCCAGCCATCCGCTCAAATCTTCTTTTTCGACCTGAACTCTTTGCAAATTTTTGATGTAAAACTCTCTATGCTCCAAGAGAACTTCGTCCATCGCAAATATGTGTAGCATGTCAAACCCCTTGCGATACAATTCCCATGTAGCAAGAAGACGGGCGAGCCTTCCATTACCATCTCTGAAGGGATGGATCTCAACGAACCTTAGATGCAATATTGCAGAAGAGAATACCGCAGGCAGTTGTTTTGCCGGTTCGTTCAGCCAAACCAGCAACGCTTGCATCAATTTTGGAACACTCTTCCAATGCGGCGCAACATGCAAGCCAGCTCTTACATCCCGCCTTCGATATGCTCCGATAGGACCTTCATCAATAGCGCCTTCGGCCAAAATGGCATGTAGCTTAAATATATCGGCCCCTTTTACAATAGTATGTTTTTCCCATTTTTGTATCCAAGAGAGGGCTTTAATATAATTCTTCGCCATCTGAATATGGTGGTCAGGATATCCGACAGCTTCTTTTCCCTCCAATAGACCTTGAACAGCCTCAAGTGACAGTGTACACCCTTCTATTGCCGTTGATCCCCATGCAAGCTTGGCGCGGGCTTCAACGACAAGTGATGGAACCCAAGGAACTTTTATGAGCGAGGTTTGAACCCGTTCACGGGCAGCACTTATTTGTTCTAAGAGCTTGTAAAGATGAGCGGTTGGCTGAAACGTCGGTTTATACATTTTCATTCTTCATAAAGTTTACATAAAGCCTTTCATAAAGTCAAATAAAACCTTAGGTTGGCTGATGTCTTGAAGAAGAAACCAAACGAAGCGGCCATTGCCCTAAAAAAGCTGTTCCCCGAAGGCCTAAAAATGAAGTGGATTGTAGATAAATGGGAGATCACGGGCATGATGGTGATGGATAGCAAGGGTGGGACGAGTGAGGTAAAAATCGAAATAGAAATTTAAATTGCCAACTGTAGTTGTAAGTATTACAAGCCTCGATATGCTTGCGATATTTTCTAAAGGTATATCGGGCGGTGTTCTTGAGCTTGCGAAAGAAGCCAAAATGATAAGCATTAAAATATTGCTTATTACTGATCAATATTCAGCAGACAAAATGCGAAGGCTTAATTTGTTCGATGAAGTTATCGGTTTTTCATCGCAGAAAATGTATGACACCCGAAAACTTGTTGACTTCTTTTTTGAGGTACAACAAAAAAATGAAATTGAAACTGTTTTTTCTTGTTATGATCCTTTTGGTCCAGCAGTTTGTGATATCTTGCAGGCCCATTACAATGCCGGCCTAGGAGCAAAACAACTTAAATCATGTTATATTAAATCCAATGTACGAAAACGATTAAGTTCAGATGATGTTGATGATCTTCCCTTTTTTGAGATACATAGTATGCAAGATATAGAGGCTCTCAAGAATACAACAGACATATCATCCAATAACAAGTGGGTATTAAAACCTTCATTCGGAACGTCGAGCGAATTGGTTTCATCACCTTTGAATTCTTATGGAGAGCTCTGTGAATGTTACAGATCAGTTTTAAAGTCGGGGAGGTGCAATATAAAAGAAGTGTGGTTTGATAACGTCAACATAGCAAATGTTTATCTGTTAGAGAGATATGTCGATGGCGAAGAATATTCCGTTGATGGTATATGTATAAATGAAGCAGTGACCATCGCAGGAATTATACAAAAGCAAGGGCTTACGATTATTAACGGCATTCGTTCGGAAGGCGTAAATTTTGCACCGATCAAAGAGACTAAACGTTTTAGCGCACTATCCGATCTTGCTAGAGAAGCAGTTCGCTCCCTACGAATTTCTAACACCCCATTCCATATTGAGATGAGATGGGATAAAAAATTCAACAAACCCAGAGTAATTGAGTTGAACCCAAGACTACCTGGCGGGCTATTATGCAATATCCACAAAGATCGTCATGGCGTCAATTTGGCAAGACTGTTTTTGCATGCCAGATTAAATAGGCAACCAGAAATGGTTGTTTCCAGATTGGATGATCATTTTTATGGTGATTTACCCCTGCCAACTACAAAGGCGGGAATTTATAAGGGTGTTTCTATTCCTGAAAAGTTTGTTCAGGAAATTTCGGAGCATGGGGAGGTTGAAATAATTGATTTTTTAGCCCATGGGGAGGTTTTGGACCCAAGCCATAGCGAAGTTTATTTTGCTCATGCTTATATAAGAACTAAAACTGAGGATAAATTTTGGAAGGCCGTTCAACTGTGTGAAGAAGTATTCCCACTTGTTGATTAAGATCAAAACTTGTTTCTATTCGAATCGCAAGGAGTTTTCCACTATCTCTTGCCCTCTTTGATTCCGCAAATGAGTAATAATATCCTTCTCATTTTGGTGGCTCTTTATATTTTTTCATTTTTTCACCAATCCTCTCATTAAACTAAACAAAAACTTATCCTTATTCAAGATAAAATTCGACAATAAAAAAATTTCCCCCACAAATATATCCCCTTTGAACACTCAACCCCCGATCTTTCTTTCCCCTATAGACCACCTTTGGAGTTTAGAAGGAGTTCCTAAACTATACGGTAGTATGGGGATGGGTGTTGATGCGAAGAAGTCAACCTGTCGACCATCGAACCCCCTCGGTTTTTACAGGTGCAATCGGGGGATTGCCGCGTCGCCTGCGGCGGACGGTTCTCACCCCGCTGAAAAACAGAAAACCGGTCTAGCACCAGAAGGTGCTGAACCGGTTTTGCGCTCCCAAGCGTGCAACTGTCGAACTCTATAGTGAGGCCTCCAATAAGGGATCCGCTATTGTGTAAACGCCTTCGATCTTCTCTACAAATCCGCTGTCTATTAATCTATTCATCATCGAATCTAGCTGTTTATCCGATATTTGCATCTGTTTTTTTATTTCATCCCATCTTGCCCCGCCTTTTATTGATTTCATTATCTTTTTATATCTAGTCTCGGCCTTGGACGCAAATTTTACGAACTCTTCTTTTGCAAGTGCCGAGCCTTCTTCAATAGTTCTTCTCAAAGACTCTTTGGGAGCGTATTTCAGTCTATACCATCCATATTTTGTAAGCCATCCTATGATGCCGTCCAAATCTTTTATGGCAGTCATGATTTCTTCATCTGTAAAATTAATTTTTGCCTGTTTCGAGCCTTCTTTAAGGAAAGTAAAACCATTTTCTTTATTTAACCTGCCGGTTTGAAGTTCAAATACAGCCCTTCCATAAAGTGGGGCTTTTGCGTTATTTTTACCAAGAAAGGTTTTTAACATGCCTGATTCTGAGCCGGAGACAATGATTTTAATGTTTGGAAAGTTATCGTAGATAAAAGCAACCGAATTATCCAGATGCAGTCTTTTTAACAGTTGAGCTTCGTCAATGACCAATACAAATTTGTGTTTATTCAAATAATCCAATCCCTTTTTCATAAAGTTTAGGGATAGGCCAACACCTTTTAATGTGAATTTATCGATTTTGAACCGCTTTAACTTATCGATTTCATCTGAAAGTGTTTTGTAAAAGTCGTCCCGCGAAGAAATATCACGACTGTCGATCCATATAAATTTTTTACTCATAGAATTAAGAACTACCCTGATAAGGCTGGTCTTTCCTGTTCGCCTAAGTCCGTAGATGGCTATTAGGGGAGTGTTCTTGTCCAGTATTGCTTTTTTAAGTTCTTCTTGGATCACCTCAAAATTGAAAAAGTCGTTCCTGTTGTCTTTAACTTGTGGGTTGAAATACATATCTCCCTCCTGTTTTGGAGCTTTGACATCCTGATGTAAGTCACTAACACTATGGGTTAGTAACTGTCAAATGTTTTGTTGCCGACCAAATTATCTACAGGCGAGACAGACATTATTGTTTATGAAAGGCGGAGAATCCAAAACCATCGTTGAGCCAGCAGTGCCTTAAAAAAGCTGTTCCCCGAAAACCTTAAAATGCGATGGATTGTAGATAAATGGGAGATTACGGGCATGATGGTAATGGATGCAAAAGGTGGGACGAGTGATATAAAGATTGAAGTAAAATGAGGTCAGAAATGATGCAAAAACAAATCGGAAATGATTTAGCCATAAGGCTTGAAATAAAACACAAAATGATTTATAAGGGAAATCGTATGTGCCAAGCCAAGCCGTTCTTAAAATGGGCAGGAGGAAAGGGTCAGCTACTTGAGCAATTCAAGGGTTATTTCCCCAAGGAATTAAACGGTAAAGGCATCATAAAACACTACTATGAGCCGTTTCTTGGGGGTGGTGCTGTTTTCTTTTGGGTGATGCAGAATTGTAAGATTGAAAAATCTTATCTTAATGAGCTTAATCCCGAAATTTATCTCTGTTATGTAGCGATCCAAAAGGATGTTGGATCGGTTATTAAACATCTTAAAAACCTTGAGAATAAATATCACAAGATGAACGATGAAGAACAGTCAACTTTTTTCTATCAGGTTCGCAATGAGTACAATACGTTTAGAAAAACTGCCAAAACGAAGCAACTCAGCTCCAAAGAGGTTTCCGCTAGAGTAGCAATGACGATTTTTCTGAATCGTACCTGTTTCAACGGTCTTTATAGAGTAAACGCCAGCGGAGATTTTAATGTTCCATTCGGACGATACAAAAACCCATTAATCTGCAATGAAGAAAACTTACTTGCAATCAGTGAGTTGCTTCAAAAATCAGTTATTACAAATGAAGACTTTGCAGTAGTAAAAAAACAGATTAAACCCAATTCGTTTGTCTATTTTGACCCACCGTATAGACCACTAAACAAGACCTCAAACTTCACTTCATACATAGCAAATGTATTTGACGATGAGGAACAAATGAGATTGGCTGGACTTGTAAAGAGTCTGAGTAGCAAAAATGGGGTTAAAATCATGCTCAGTAATTCGGACCCAAAGAATCAAGATCCGAATGATGATTTTTTTGACAAGCTATACGAGGACTTTAACCTGACTCGTCTTAAAGCCAAAAGGTTGATTAATTGTAACGCCGCAAAACGCGCACAGATAAGTGAAATACTTGTAACAAATTATTAAGGTGGCCAATGAAATATTTAAAAATTTATGATGAACTTCTGAAATGCGGTGATCCAAGCAGTGTTTTTCGCTACATCATTGATAATTTGAAGCCGTCGCTTCTTGTTTGGTCGTATTTTGTAAACTGGGATAAGGTTTTTGGAAATGTCAAAGAAGTTGAAGTGAATTTAAATATCTTGAATTACTTGATCGGAAAGAGCGATTTTGAAAAGGAATTGGAATATCTTCTAAAAAAACACCCAACCGTAATTTCTACCATTCCGCTGCTTGTTGTTAGAGATGGGGCTAATACTAAAAGTTTCAGCATTTTGGCTGACTACTCGAAAAAGAAATTCGTTTATGAGGAATATAACTTTAGCACCGAAGCAATTACAGATAACGACATACAAAAAATTGTCACCTTTGTAGACAAGTCAGGATTGAAAAAACTTTTTGTAGAAAAGAAAATAAAAAGCGTTGTTGATTATGTCATTGGAGTTGAGGCTGGCCTCGACAGTAATGCCCGCAAAAATCGTTCAGGTCATGCGATGGAAGAAGTTGTGGAATTTTTTGTTGATGATGTATGTAAAAGACGTGACTTGACGTATCTTAAAGAAGCCAATGCAACAGAGATTGCGAGCCGGTTTGGAATCGACATTCCGGTTGATAAATCATCAAGGCGATACGATTTTGTCATCAAGACTTCGAAGGGTTTGTATATCGTAGAAACCAACTACTATAGCGGCGGAGGTTCTAAGCTCAAAGCCACAGCTGGCGAATATAAAGTGTTACATAACACACTTAAAACCGCTGGTTATAAATTCATATGGATCACGGACGGTTTGGGATGGAAGACAACTCATTTACCTTTGCTTGAAACGTTTAATAATAATGACTATTTATTATCTCTCACTATGCTTGAAAATGGCATCTTGGATAGAATAGTTACCGATGATTTATGAATGACGCATCAAAAGAATCTTTTGAGAAAGAGACAACTACAGTTTGGTCTTTTCCCGAACGTGGTTCGTGGGCTACCCATAACCCCAAATACAGGGGCAATTGGGCACCACAAATTCCCCGCAATCTAATCTTGAAATTTACAAATGAAAGTGGACTTGTTTTAGATCCCATGGTTGGAGCAGGTACGACGCTTATTGAGGCGAAATTGCTTAACCGCAACGCTATAGGTATAGATATCAATCCGGCGGCAGTAAAACTGACAAATGACCATCTAAAATTCGAAGTGGACAACAGTTCTAAGCAAGATTGCTACATGGGGGATGCAAGGAATCTTAAAAAAATTGCTGATAATTCAGTCGATCTGGTTGCCACTCATCCTCCATATCTTAATATCATCCGATATTCTGACGGGAAAATCGGTGATGATTTTTCCAATATAGGAAGCTTGAAAAAATTTCTGCTCACATTTGAGCCATGTGTAAAGGAGTGTTACAGGGTTTTAAAGCCCGATCACTATTGTGCGATTCTTATTGGCGATACAAGAAGAAAGCGCCATTTTGTGCCCATTGCCTACAACGTCATGCGGCTTTTTTTGGCAAATGGATTCGTACTCAAGGAAGATATCGTTAAAGTTCAGCACAACTGCCAAACAACCCCTAAATGGCGTTCTATGGTTGAAAAATACGACTTTTATCTCATTATGCATGAACACCTATTTATCTTCAGGAAACCTAAAAGCGATAAAGAACGAGCGGACTTTATTGAGAGTGCCCTTCTGTAGGTCAAAGAAAATCCTTGACTCTGTTCGCACCATATGCATATACTTCTAATATGAAGAATAAAACTCTCGGAGGCACAATAAAAGAAGCCAGAATGGCGAAGGGTATCTCACTACGAAAATTTGCTGACGAAATTGGAGTGAGTCCTCCTCATGTTTCTGATATTGAAAACGACAACCGCAAACCCAGTGACGAATTGCTGGGGAAAATTGCTAAGAACCTCGACTTGTCATTCGATGAGCTTGAAAAAATGAAGGGGAAAATTGGTGATAAGGTTAAAGATTGGGTAAAGAGAGAACCCGAAGCAGCAGTTTTAATGCGCAAGATCGCGGGGATGTCTAATGGACTAGATAGACTTAGAGAAATTGCCGAAGAGGGTGAAAAGAACAAGGGGCGTAAGTGAAATATTACAAGAAAAACTGTGGGCAATTTCCCATCAGGGTATTTTACACTGAGAATGAAATTGAAAGTTGCGCAATAGAACTGCTGCAGAAGTGTAGTTTACTTCCAACTTTAGATAAGCCTGAGGTTGACGTTGATATGGCCTTGGAAAGTGGTTTCAAAATTTCCCCTTCATTTGATGATTTATCAAAAAAAGGAGTGCATGGCGCTGCACATTTTAGGAAGAATGGGAGTTTTGAAGTGGTACTTGATGGAGAACTTTCGTCAAACAAAAACAGCGAGAAGCGCTACCGTTCCACGTTGGCTCACGAAATCGGGCATGTAGTACTTCATAGGCACTTATTCATTAATGAAACGCTGGCAATGTACGATGTTACACCTCCAGATCATGACGTATCAGTGCTTTGTCGTGATTTTGAAGATACGGTTAAGGCAAATGGGAAATACAACGGCGAGTGGTGGGAGTGGCAGGCCAACAGGTTTATGTCGGCGTTGCTAATGCCGAAATTTTTGATTACCCAAGTCTGTCGGCAAATTCGAGAACAGAACAATAACCTCGACGAACAAGGCATAAAATCCTTTATGACCAAAGGGATTTCACTATGTTGTAATGTGAGCCAAGAAGCCGCACGGATTAGGTTAGAGCAGTTGAATATCGGGCATGTGAACAAGGATCAACTGGTTTTAGAGTTGTAAAATTTTTTAACCATAATGTTAGCATAGTATGCATACTATCTAACAAAATCTAAACGGGAGGAGGTGAAAAAACTAATGGCATTTTCAGAAACTACAGTTGTGACGGCATGGAAAAACGCTGGTGGAAAGTGTGAGAGGTGCGGAAAATCTCTAGTTTGGGAGAATAGAGGCAGAGAGACCGGTTATGGTGCATGGGAAGCGCATCACGCAACAAGCGTCCAAAGCAGCGGTGGAGATTATCCATCCAACTGCAAAATTTTGTGCTGGTCGTGCCACAAGAAGACGTTTTAAAACGTAAAAACCTGATCTGGGGGTAGCAACAACTACCCCCTCACAGGACTCTTAGATTTGGGGAGTGTGTCTTGATTTTAATGCAAACCGTCCCCATATCTACAACAACTTTTAGGAGGAATAATTATGGCAAAGGATGCGGAAGGAATGAAGGGCTACAGATCGCGCAACAAGGACGGGCAGCTTAGGGACACGAGGGACGACAAGCATGTCGGCACCGTAGAAAAGCAGTACGGCCGTGATTTCGGAGTCAGGTCGAACATGCACATCTCCACCCTGCTGGAGAAAAAGGGAGTGGTATCAGTAAACGACCTTATCACCGGAAAAAAGAAAAAATAGTTCAGGGGGGGGAAAATATTTCCCTCTGAACACTCAACCCCTGACCTTTCTTTCCCCTATAATCCACCTTTGTTTTTAGAAGGAGTCCCTTGACTATACGGTAGTATAGGGATCAGCGTTGGTGCGAAGAAGTCAACCTGTCGACCGTCGAACCCCCTCGGTTTTTACAGGTGCAATCGGGGGATTGCCGCGTCGCCGGAGCCTGTCCTGAGCGAAGTCGAAGGAGCTCCTCGCAATGACATTTTGGGAAAGCCGCGTTCAGCCCGCCTCTCGGGGTTCTCCTTTCCGCGCTGTCGCGCTTCAAGGACTAGCGCGACCACCCGTCAAACGGGTCCCCGGTCGCGCGTCGAAACCAGTCCGCCTGCGGCGGACGGTTCTCACCCCGCTGAAAAACAGAAAACCGGTCTAGCACCAGAAGGTGCTGAACCGGTTTTGCGCTCCCTGCGGGGTTCGAACCCGCGATCTTAGCCTTGAGAGGGCTATGTCCTAGACCGCTAGACGAAGGGAGCTTGATGATACTGGTGAAAAATGCCCATCTGCTGCGTTGTCCACCCCGGCTGCTCCTCGACGTACCATTAAGTACGCCTGCGTCGCGCCGAGGTGGACTGCCTTGCATCTGGGCATTTTTCACCAGTATCAAAGAGAACGTTTATGCCGCACGTAGCAAAAGCACCGTAAAAAGGCAATTATTTTATCTGATTTGAAAACCAGCCGCCGGTGAGAGCATCCAGCTCCGCAGTTAATTCTTCAATGAGGTAGGGTGATTGAAAGCGGTCTTTTTTGGCATCGGGCTTTTTTATCCCTTTTGCCAGCTCCAGCCATTCAAAGAAAAGCCTGTTCACTTCCGAAAGAATCTGCCGCCGTTCGCGGATCTGATAGCGCGCCTCTTCGGCAACATCTAGCATGTCGTGGTTAAAAACCAGCTCGTTCAATGACCATACGGCCTTTACTTCTATTGATGTGTCGTTATCGGAACTTTGCTGCAGGTCCGTTGTTTCAGGCCCTATCGTTGTTCCATCGGTTGTTACCGAAACGTTATCGTTGATTGAAATATCGATATCATTTTGAAACGCTTTTTTAGCCCCGACTTGTATTCGCGGCAAGGCGGCGGCTATCCTTGCGCGCCTTTTCATATCGGAAAGCTCGTCGGGCTTGATTCTTGCGTAATCGAGAGCGGCTTTTTGCACATCATATATATCCGGTATCGGACGGTCGTCGGCATATGAATTGCCGATGAAGGAAAAGAATACTGTTAATAGAAGTAAGTAGTTCATAATCATTATCTCCGTCAACCAATTGATTTCAGGAGATTGCCACCCCGCCAATAAGTCGTGGCGGGTCGCAATGACAGGCATTTTTTAACTACTGCAAATTTATCATAAGCAAGATTGGTGCCAGACTTGTTCGATTGTGCGATGGTCAGATGGTTCGATATCACTAAGATGTGATATTACCATAGCTTATCGTTCAATATGAACCATCGAACTATCGCACTATCTCCCCATCTGGCTAGTAATTTCTGACGAAAACTGTGCAGATTGCGCCGAAATTGTTGCTAAAGCGCGATTGCCCTCGCAGATTCATTAGATATTTTCTGGCATAAAAATTGCTCTGACTTGCTCCAATATGCGTTTTTGCGCTCTATTTATTATTGTTATTTTCGGCGGCTGCGGGCCTCGGTTTTTGGCCACAAAAGAAGAGTCAAAGCCGTATGCCGCCCCCGCGGCATATCCCAAAGAAGCCGATAATGCCGAAATGCTTAGCACTCTAAATATTATAGCATTTGATATCGGGCAGGGCGATTCAACCTTAGTAATATCTCCGGAGGGGGAAGCAGTTCTTATCGATACCGGGCCCTACGGAAGCTGGAATAGCAAAATATCCCCATATTTAACGGAAAATCCCCAAATTAATCTTGAATATTTAATTATCACGCATTCAGATAATGACCATGATGGAGATGTTGAGGCTAGCGGGCTGGAACCATACGCCGTCTCCGCAGGGGATGTAATAAATCTTGGCGAAAATGTGTATCTCAGCATTTTGGCGGCAGACTGCGCGTTCACGGACGGTTCGAAAGCCGCATGCGATGAAAAAGACGATAATGCTCACAGCACGGTGATATTAATCGAGTATGGAAATTTTAAATACCTAACTACGGGAGATCTTCCCGGGGGCGGAGGCAAACCGCCGTATGATACGATAGATTTAGAAACAAAAATTGGTGAATTAGCGGGTGATGTTGATATTCTGCACGCCGGCCATCATGGAAGCTGCAATCATCTCGGTGGGCAACAATAACGATTACTGGCAGCCGCATCCATCGGTAATGGAACGCCTTATTGCCGCAGGAATTCATATTTACCAGACCGAGCGCGGCTGGCTGAAGGACGAATTTCTGGATTCCGTACATATCGCCGGCGCAAATATTATAATTGAAAGCGACGGGGTTGATTATAAAATTGAGTATTAAAATTTTTTAGCGCACGATGTAAAATTCCCTTGGCATAAACGCCGAAAGCAGGTATAAGTAATATCCAACAAGGAGGGTATTATGGCAAAGAAAGCATTCGGCGGCTACACGATCAACTTCAAAGGCTGCAAAGACACAGTCGAAAAGGTGTTCGGCGCATCGCCAATCGGGCCCAGCGAAATGACGAAAAAGATTTGGGCTTATGTGAAGAGAAACAAACTTTCAAAGAAGTAATATGCGCCTGATAGGCGCCCATTGCTCCATCGCCGGCGGCCTGCATAAGGCCGCCGAGCGTGGCGGCGCTCTCGGCTGCACCGCCGTTCAGATTTTTACCAAGAGCAGCAATCAATGGAATTCACCTCCTCTTTTGCCAGCCGAAATTTCGATTTTTCAAAAGAGCTGTTTTGAAGCCGGTATCAAAACTATCTTTGCGCACGCGGGATATTTGATAAATCTTGCGTCGTCGGATCCCGCAGTTCATAAACTTTCAGTTAGTTCGATGCGCGCAGAACTTGAACGCGCCGAGATGCTGGAGCTCCCGTTTGTTATCGTTCATCCGGGCTCTCATAAAGGGGCGGGCGAGCTCGTCGGGATCTTACAGGTTGTTTCCGCGATCAAAGAGCTTGTTGAAGCGACGAGCGGTTTTAAAACGCATATCGTTCTTGAAACAACGGCCGGGCAGGGAAGAAGCATCGGCCACAAATTCGAGCATTTTGCGGAAATTTTCAAACGCCTGCCGAAACAGGCGCTCAAGCGTGTTGGCATATGCGTTGATACGGCGCATGTTTTTGCAGCCGGCTACGATATAACTTCACGCGCAAAATATAATTTAATGTGGAAGGAGTTTGATGGCTTTGTCGGATTTGAATTCCTTCGCGCGGTTCATTTAAATGATTCAGCTAAAACACTTGGCTCGCGCGTTGACCGCCACGAGCATATCGGCAAAGGGGAAATTGGCTTAGAACCATTTCGCTGGCTGCTGAATGACAAAAGATTTATAAACATTCCGATGATTATCGAAACGCCGAAAGGAGAAACCCCCGCCG
>JACPAJ010000075.1 GCA_016180865.1 Deltaproteobacteria bacterium | reverse complement strand
TATCAGCCATGAAATCGCAGAAGAAATCAAATCACATTTAAGGATTGCTTATGCAATGATAAGAAAATTGCAGAAACTGTGTTGATCTTGTTCTAAATCTATATTTTCTGATTCCAGCTCTAATTCTAGTTCTATACTTTTAAAATTTGACGGATTGTACCAAATTTCACTTGACAGATTGTCAGATGAATTGTTCATAACTTCGCCTGACTAAACTATTCCGCGTAAAGCTTTTCTTTTTTCTCCTGCTCTTCTTTGCATCGGACGCAAAAATCGGCAACCGGGCGGGCTTCAAGGCGTTTTATTTCGATATCTTCTCCGCAATTTTCGCAAATGCCGTAAGTGTCATCTTCCATTTTCTTAAGCGCTTCATCGATTTTTTTCAACAGCACCCTTTCGCGGTCGCGAAGGCGCAAATTGAGCGATTGTCCGGCTTCCGTTGAGGCTAGATCGACTTCATCTGGAAGATCGTTCGGGTCAAACCCCATTCCCTCTTCTTTTGTATTTACAGCCGCGGCAACAATCTCGCTTCTTCTTTTCGATAGAATTTCCTTGAACCTTTTCAAATCTTTCTTATTCATTTGTAACCTCCAGAAAGTATAGTCTGAGCCCTCTAAACCATTTTTAAAAAACTTTCAATAGAAATATCATTCCTCGAATAATCTTGCGATTAGCGGCACCTATGATATAAGCATTCTATGCGCTTTGAATCAATCAATCAATCAATCAATCAATCAATCAAGTAAGCAAGATAACCGGCTTAAGAAACATTTTCTAAAATTTAAGCTCAAGTAGATAATATGAAAATAAAAACAAAACTTTATTTAACCATGTGGCTTTCAGCATCGCTCTTATCTTTTTTCATAATAACGCGAATCGTGGCTTTTAATACTATTAACACAGAGACCAAAAAAGAAGATTTAGCTCGAGGGGTAAAAACAGCGGTAGCTGAACTCACCCTTCTTCTTAATGATTACTTGTTAAATAGAGAAGAAAGAGCATTAAACCAGTGGGAAATAAGATATAATTCGGGATTGTCCCTATTACAAAAGAAAGAAGAAGAAGAAGAAGAAGAGACGCCGCTCATACGGAACATAATTAAAGATTATTTATTATTGGGCAAACTTTTCAAGGAAGAGGCCCTCTATTATAATGATAACCAGCGGATGATTAAAGAAGGAGCTTCAAAGAAAGGATTATCTATATTTAGAGAATTAGAAGATAGAAGAATATCTCAGTTGTTGATACTGGCACGCTCAATTATATCTTCGGCGAAGAGATTGCATGATATGGCAGCAGAGCGGTTGAATAAAATATACGCATTGACCAAAAATTCAGCTTATGTAATCGCGACACTAATAATTATTATTACCACCGGTTTTTCATGGAAAGTATCAAAAGATATTACAAGTTCGCTCTATAGGTTACAGCAAGGAACAAAGATCGTTAGCGAGGGCAACCTTAATTATAAAATTGGCTTAAAAGATCAAGATGAAATCGGACAACTCTCCATGGCATTTGACCGTATGACCGAGAATTTAAAGAAAATGACCGCCACACGAGAGGCATTAGATAAGGAAATTACCGAGCGCAAGAAGATAGAGAAGGCCCTGCGTGAAAGCGAAGCGTGGTTTTCCACCGCACTAAACAGTGTCGGCGACGGAATAATTGCTACCGACGACAATGGCTGTGTGGTGTTCGTCAACCCCGTTGCAGAGGCGCTGACCGGGTGGAGGCATGAAGAGGCAAAAGGCCTTCTCTTAAAAGACATCTTCAATATTGTGAACGAAGAAACAGGAAGAGAGGCGGAGAATCCCGTAGCCCGCGTGTTGCGTGAAGGGAATATCGTAGGATTGGGAAATCACACGGTCATGATCGCCAAAGACGGCGCAAGGAGGCCTGTCGATAACAGCGCCGCGCCCATTAAAGATCCGGACGGCAATGTCATCGGAGTAATCTTGGTTTTCCATGATATTACCGAGCGCAGAAATGCGGAAAAAAAACAAAAAGAGACAATGGAATCAAAATCTGCCTTCACCAGCATGGTGTCCCATGAGCTAAGGACGCCTTTAACTTCGTTGAGAGAGGGCGTGTCGATCGTTTCGGATGGCCTGGCGGGACCGCTCAATCTCAAACAGAAGGAGTTACTGGATGTCGCAAAGAGCAGCGCGGACAGGCTTGCGCGTCTGATCAATGAAGTTCTGGATTTTCAGACATTGGAAAGCGGCAAATTAACCTTAAAAATGGAAGATAATGATATAAATGAAGTGATCAGGGAAACCAAAGAGGCTATGTTTGTTACGGCAAAAACAAAAGGGCTCTATTTTTCTCTCGATCTTGATGCAAACCTGCCAAAAATAAAATTTGAGCGGGATAAGATCACCCAAGTGATATCGAACTTGGTCAGCAATGCCCTAAAGCTTACGGAAAAGGGCGGTATCACTATCTGCACAACTCAAGATAAAAATGTCATCCATGTTTCAGTCAAGGACACCGGCCCCGGCATAAAAGAGGAAGATATTCCGCGTCTTTTTCAGCAATACGAACAGCTGGAAAGAAAAGTCGGCGGAACGGGCCTTGGGCTCGCCATTTCACAGGACATAATCAAAATGCACGGAGGCAAAATCTGGGCAGAATCCCAGCATGGACAGGGGTCCACCTTTCATTTTGTTTTACCTATAAATGGAAGGATGGCTTGATATGGCGAAACGAATCCTGCTCATTGATGACGAATTGGAACTGGCGTTCGTCACAAAAACAAGACTGGAGAGCGCAGGCTACGAGGTTTGCACTGCTGCAACCGCAGAAGAAGCGCTTGTCTATCTGCAAAAGAATATGCCTGATCTAATTTTGCTGGACCTGCTTCTGCCCAAGATGCAGGGGGAAGAATTTTGTACGTTTCTGAAATCCGACAATAGATTAAAACATCTGCCAGTCATCTTATTCACCGCCAGCGCAATCGATATCCCAAAAGTAGCCGGGGAAATTTACGCAGACGGCTACCTGATGAAACCCTGCGAACCAGACGTTCTATTAAGCACCATCAAGAAAACGCTGGAAAGGTAATTCGGGGGGACACCTCTTGACTCAGTTTTTTCGCCGCCCCTTGTCGGGGCGACTGGATTCGAACCAGCGACCACTTGCACCCCAAGCAAGTGCTCTGGACCAGACTGAGCTACGCCCCGTTATAAAATTTATAACGTGTGCGGCGAAAAAACTGTTTGTCAAATCGAACAGCCGCCACGATTTATTGGCGGCCACCCCACTGAACTACGCTCCGTGAGCTACGCTCCGGTATTAAATAATTTTATTTTACATTATCCTTCAATTTTTTTTTACTCTCTGGTTGCCGCAGGTAATTCTTATTTGAAATAACAGAACGTCCCAACTTCTTCTCCAAACTATGCCTTGCGTTCCCGGCAATGCTGCCTCCTGCTTGCGCATCTACCTTTAACTTGCTAATGCCTTTTGAGTCTTCATTCCTCGTTATTTCCGTTGTGGCTCTTTCCCCAAGCATTGAAAAGATAAGTTCAAGGTCATTCATGTGATCACGCAGGTTTTGCCTTTCAAGTCCTTTTAACTCTTTATATTCAGAAGGTGTCATTCCAAAAGTTGCCTTTGATATCTCTGCCGTAAGAATTGCATAATCCATTTCTTCTTTTGCACCGCGATTTTTCCACTCGTCTGTCAATTCCTCGCGTATGGCAATGCCGCGCATCCGTTTTTCTATCCAATCATCTGAATAGCCTTTTGCCTTATAGAACACTCTCGTTCGTTTAGTCGCAAGTTCAGGGTCTTCAATTTCTTTGATTCGTTCATAGCCGACGCGAGCAAGCCATCTTTTGAGTGGTTCTGCTTTGGAAGAAGGGATTGACTGAATGATTCTGAAAATCCCTTCTGTATTCGAACAATTAGTTTCTCTTATTTTTCTATCAGGCGCTAATATTTCAAGGGGGGTACAAACTGTACCCCAGTAGGAATTTAGTTCTGAATCTCTTTGCCGAATCTTTTTAATATATTGTTTTGGATCGGCACTATCCGTAAGAGCCTCTACAACGTCAGTAATCGAAAACCACCATTCATTATTATGAATGATTTTCCTTATTTGTTTTCCCTTGAAAATCGCAATCTTTGTTTCCATTGCTCTTTTCCGTTCAAAACAGACGACAGCAAATTTGAATGCCCACTGTGTGTGGGAGATCCTTCATCCGCCTAAGCGGACTCGCTCGGGATGACCCTAAGCAAAGCGAGGGTCACTTCCTCAATTCAGTAAGACACCATTCAAGATCGCCCTTCAGCTTGCTGAAAACTTTTCCAGAACTTTCGGATTTTCCCTTGCCCTGTGCAGAAACTTTCTCAAAGAGGTCCGTTGTCTTGCCGGAAGCGGCTTTGGCCGCAACCGGTTCAGCCTGCTTGCTTTGAGCCTTCATCAGCTCTTTAAGATGATCGCGTGCGCCGTTTATTGTGAATTTTTCGTCGTAAAGAAGATGCTTAATAGCCAGAAGCATTTCAACATCCTTCCTTTTATAAAGGCGCTGGTTGCTCTGCGATTTGACCGGCTTGATATCGGGAAACTCCGTCTCCCAGTATCTAAGCACATAGGGCTTCACATCAAGAATTTCAGCGGTCTCACCGATGCGAAAGTACATCTTGTCGGGTATCGCTTTTTGTTTTGTCATTTTTTACCCCTTAAACGCCTTCCTTATTCAGGGCGGACTTCAAAACCTGGCTGGGCCTGAATGTAAGGACTTTTCTCGCGGTAATTTCTATGCTCTGCCCTGTCTGTGGATTTCTGCCCACGCGCGAGTGCTTCTGCCTTACGACAAAATTGCCGAAGCCGGATATTTTGATTTTTTCGCCCTTGGAGAGGGTGTCCTTCATGGTGTCAAACACAAGTTCCACAATGTCCGCAGATTCCTTCTTCGAAAAACCGATCTTTTCGTAAATCTGCTCTACTATTTCTGCCTTTGTCATACTTGCCTCCTTTGTTTTTTATCTTACCTCTGCCCCCAGCTTATCCTTCAAATAACTTATAAGCCCGGAATGGGCGTTATTTACCTCTTCATCCGTCAGCGTCCGCTCATCGCTTGCATACATAATGGCCCACGCAATGCTCTTTTTGCCGGCTGCAATCCCCTTCCCTTTATAAATATCAAAAGGCTTTGCATCTCTGATTAATTTTGAGCCGAATCCGCTAACAGCTGCGGTTATTTCGGCTGCGCTTATTGAATCATTAATCAGCAGCGCAACATCCCTTCTGACCTTTGGAAAACGCTCTGCCGGCTTAAACTTTGGTTTGAAATAATTGGAAAGTTTGGCCCATTCGCTCCATTTTAAATCAAAAAGGCATACATCCTTTTTAATATCCCATCTTGAGGCAACGCCTGGATGCAAAAGACCGCACAGGCCAATCTCTTTTCCGCCAGCTTGTATCGCTGCCGATGCCTGCGGATGTAAAAATGGAATTTGGCCGGCTTTTTTGAATTCCAAACGCGGCGCTCCGATATGTTTTGCAAGCGCCTCGCAAATGCCTTTCGCATCAAAGAAATCCGCTTCTTCGGATTTGAATGCCCATGTGAGCCCGGATCTGGTTCCGCACATAACGCCGGCCAATCTTATTTCCTCCGATATTTTTGCGCCGTCAGAAGCAAAAATCGGCCGAATTTCGAAAAGCTTAATATTATCCTGTCCATGGCTTATATTGTGCCTGATATTTTCCAGCAAGCCCGGAACCAGCGAGCTTTTCATCGCCTGAAATTCCACGCCAAGAGGATTCGACAACGTCACAGGTTCATTAGCCGCAAAAGATTCCAATTGCTGAGGCGAACAGAAACCATAGTTGACCGCCTCAAAGAAACCGTGCGAAACCAAAAAATTCTTTGCTTTAAACGTTGCAGAATGCGCATCCGGCTTTGAAACGGCCGACATTTTAATCTCCGGAAGATTTATAGGAATTTTGTCATATCCGTGAAGCCTTGCGATTTCTTCCGTGAGATCCGCGCTTCCGATAATATCTCTTCTATACGTTGGAACCGTGCAGATATTATTTGCATAGGCTATTCCAAGAAAATTAAAATACTTTTTTATGTCCTTAGCCGGAACTTCGATCCCCAAAAGAGACGATACATCGCGCGGCGAAAAACGAATCTTCTTTTTTGCAGCCGCTTTAGGATAAACATCTATCGCATCGCTTGCTTCCCCGCCGGCAACTTTTAAAATTAATGCAGTCAATGCCGCAAGATTCGAAGCGACCTCGCTAGGATCCACGCCGCGTTCGAATCTTTTTGACGATTCGCTTGAAAGGCCGAGCCTCTTTGCGGTCCTTCGGACAGACTCCGGCTTAAAACAGGCGCTTTCAAGCACGATTGTGTCTGTGTCCGGCTTCACTTCGGAATTCGCTCCTCCCATAACGCCTGCAATCGCAACCGGGCCGGCCCCATCCATTATCATGAGGTCATCGGACAGAATCTTTCGCGTAACACCGTCCAAAGTCGCAAAATCGACCGCTTTTTTAGGCATATCGACTAAAATTTTGCCGCCGCGGATAAATCTAAAATCAAACGCATGAAAAGGCTGTCCTGTTTGAAGCATGATGTAATTGGTGGCATCAACGACGTTATTTACCGGACGAATTCCGGAAGCCGTTAAACGACCGGCAATCTCAACGGACGACGGCCTGATTTTGACGCCTGTAATAACTCTGGCGCAATAACGCGGGCATTTTTCCCTCTCTCTTACTTCAACCGATATAAAATCCTTTATTTTGCCTTTTGATGCATGAGATCCTTCGCTCCCGCCACTACACCATCGGCGGGCAGGTCGCTCAGGATGACAAGGCTTGGGTTTGCAGCCGGTGATGGCCGCAACTTCTCTCGCAATTCCAAAAACAGACAAGCAATCGCCCCTGTTCGGCGTCAAATACAGTCTCTCCATCGACGGTCGAAACCGATTCAACCTCAAACCCGCCCATAGTAAGGCTTTCCGCCAGATGAGCAGGGCTTGACGCGATATCAACGAATTCTTTTAGCCAATGGTAAGAAATAAGCATAAGCTATCGTCATTCCTGCTTTCGCAGGAATGACATTAAAATTGCCCTAAAAATCTCAAATCATTTTCAAAAAACAGCCTGATATCCGATATTCCGAATTTCAGCATCGCAACCCGCTCTATTCCCAGCCCAAAAGCAAACCCTTTTGTCTTTGCTGGATCCAAACCGACATTTTCAAAAACTTTTGGATTAACCATTCCCGATCCAAGAATCTCCATCCAGCCGGTCTGCTTGCAGACCCTGCACGGGCTTCCGTCAGCGAGCGTTTTTTTGCCGGCGCATATGACACATTGGATATCGACTTCCGCAGACGGCTCCGTAAACGGAAAAAAACTGGGCCTGAATCTTACGTTCGTTTTTGCGCCGAACATCTGATGCAGAAATTCCGTCAGCACGCCCTTTAAATCGCCCATCGTTATGCCGTCGCCGACCATTAATCCTTCCACCTGATGAAACATCGGCGAATGAGTGACATCGGCATCGCGCCTGTAAACCGCCCCGGGAACGATCATTCTCAACGGAGGCTTGAATTTCTTCATCACATGAATCTGCACGGGAGAGGTGTGAGTCCTCAATAGAAGCTCTTCAGACGTCTGACGTCTGACGTCTGACGTCTGACAAACATAAAACGTATCCTGCATATCGCGCGCCGGATGATCCGGCGGCATATTCAGCGCCTGAAAATTATAATAGTCAGTCTCAATCTCCGAGCCTTCATAAACAGAAAACCCGAGCCCCATAAAAATTTCCTGAACCTTTTGCATAATCTGCGTGATCGGATGCAAACGGCCCGGCTCGGAAAAAACTCTTCCCGGAAGAGTGATATCGACGCCTGTCTTTAAAGCCTCGTCCAAAGAAAGCGATTGAAGCTTGCTTTCGGTTTCGCCGATTTTAGAAAGCAGTTTTTCTTTAAGCTGGTTGATCTGCTTTCCGGCATCGGGCTTGTCCGCAGCAGGCAAGCTCCCTAGCATCTTAAGAAGATCCGTAACAAGACCATTCCGCCCGAGGTATTTGGCTTTAAATACCTTAAGATCCTCCGCCGATTTTACGGACGGAAGAGAAGCAGACGCCTCGGCCTCGATAGCGCTCAATTTTCCGGAAAGCTCATTCATTCTTATTTTGCAAACGTTGTAATTGCCTTAAAATCTTTCGGATGATGAACGGCAATATCCGCAAGGACTTTTCTGTCCAAAGCGACGCCCGCTTTCTTCAGCCCGGAAATCAGCTTGCTGTATGAAATTCCGTGCTCTTTTGCGGCAGCGCTGATGCGAATATTCCAAAGCGCCCTGAAATCGCGCTTTTTGCTGCGGCGGTGCCTGAATGCGTAATCAAGCCCCTTTTCCACGGCTTCCGTCGCGGTGCGGATAAGCTTGCTGCGGCCGCCGTAATAACCCTTGGCGGCTTTCAGCACCTTATTGCGTCTTCGACGCGCCTTAAAACCTCTTTTTGCTCTTGGCATATAAAAACAGTGACCAGTGATTAGTGACTAGTGACTAGCAAAAAAACAAGTTACAGGTCATAAACCACAAATCACCCCCTCAACTATAAGGCATAAGCCTTTTGATTTTATACTCGTCTTCCTTTGCAACATACGCAACTTCGCTAAGCCTGCGCTTTTGCACCGTCCCTTTTGATGTAAGGATATGGCGCTTCGAAGCCTGTTTGCGCTTTATTTTCCCCTTCTTTGTAAATTTGAACCTCTTTGAAGCCCCGCTGTTTGTTTTTAACTTCGGCATATAAATCCTCCTGATTATTTTGTTTTCGCTGAAACTAAAATCATGCTTAACGCTCTGCCTTCGAATTTCGGCTGCTGCTCAAATTGCGACATCGCACCAAGTTCAGACGTTATCTTGGCAACTAATTTTTCGCCCATCTCTTTGTGAGCCATCTCTCTTCCTCTGAACTGCACAGTCACCTTAACTTTATCGCCTTCTTCCAAAAATCTTTTTATGTGCCTGACTTTTGTCTGTACATCATGGTCGTCCGTGGCCGGCCTTAATCTAATCTCTTTCAGGCGGATTACAATCTGATGTTTCTTTGCCGCTTGCTCTCTTTTGGCAATCTCATATTTGTATTTCCCGTAATCCATTATTTTGCATACCGGCGGACGCGCAGTCGGCGATATTTCGACCAGATCAAGGCCAAATTCCTGCGCTCTTTTTAAGGCATCGCGCGTCTGAAAAAGGCCCATCTGACCGCCGTCAGGCCCGATAACTCTGACCTCCGGAACACGAATTCTAAAATTTACTCTAATCTCTTTTTCTCTACTGATATAACCTCCTTGGTTGCGGCCAGAAGACAAAAGTCAGAAATCGGACATCAGACCTCTGACTTCCGACTTCTTATTTCTTCTCTTGCCATCTCAATAAATTTTTCAATTTCCATTGCGCCCAAGTCCCCCTTGTTTCTAGAGCGCACGGCAACAGAGGATGCTTCCACCTCCTTGGCGCCTATTATCAGCATATATGGAACTTTTTGCAGCTGAGCCTCGCGTATTTTAAGCCCGAGTTTTTCGCTTCTATCGTCAAGTTCTGCGCGCAAACCGGATTCTCTAAGCTTAGACATTAACTTTTTCGCATATTCAGCCTGAGCGTCCGAAATTATAAGAATCTTTGCCTGCACCGGAGCAAGCCACAATGGAAACGCTCCGCCGTAATGTTCAATCAGCACGCCGAAGAACCGTTCAAGAGATCCGAGCAGCGCCCGATGAACCATATAAGGCCTCTGTTTTTTGCCGTCCGACCCTATAAAATTCATATCAAATCTTTCGGGAAGGTTGAAATCGAACTGAATTGTCGTCATCTGCCATTCACGGCCCAAAGCATCTTTAACCTTCAAATCAATTTTGGGGCCGTAGAAGGCACCGCCGCCTTCATCAAGCTCATAAGCCAGCTTTTCCTGTTCAACTGCATCTTTAAGAGCCGATATCGCCCGATCCCACTGTGCCTCTTCGCCAACCGCTTTTTCAGGCCGCGTGGCAAGATAAGCTTTAACATCTGTAAAACCGAACGCTTTCCACATAGAAAGCGAAAATCTCAAAACTTCTTTTATCTCGCTTGAAACCTGATCCGGCGTGCAGATTATATGCGCATCGTCCTGCGTAAACCCCCTCACGCGCAAAAGTCCCATTAAAACGCCGCTTTTCTCGTAGCGATAAACCGTTCCAAGTTCCGCCCATCTTAGAGGGAGATCTCGATATGAATGAACCGTTTTTTGATAAATTTGAATATGAAACGGGCAGTTCATCGGCTTGATATAATAATCCTGCCCGTCGATATCCATCGATGAATACATGCTGTCCTTGTAAAAACTCAAATGCCCGGATGTATCCCATAAAGTGCTTCGTCCGATATGAGGAGTATAGAGAATATCATAACCGTTTTTATAATGCTGTTCTTTCCAGAATGTTTCTATCGCATCGCGTATTCTGGCGCCTTTGGGATGCCACAAAACAAGGCCGGCCCCGTATTCTTCCATCGTGGAAAAGAGATCGAGCTGCGTTCCAATAACGCGGTGATCGCGCTTTTCGGCCTCTTCTATTAACTTGAGATAATCTTCCAGCGCTTTTTTGTCGGCAAATGCGGTGCCATAAATTCTCTGCAGCATCTGGTTCTTTGCATCGCCGCGCCAATAGGCGCCCGCCACTTTTAAAAGTTTAAAGGCTTTTATTTCGCCTGTGTTTTTAATATGCGGGCCCCTGCATAGATCCGCAAAATCGCCGTGCTTATAGATAGTGACGACATCGCCTTCCAGCTCATCTATAATTTCCAGCTTATATTTTGCGGATTTAAAAAATTTCTTAGCTTCGCTCTTGCTCATTTCGGACTTTTCAAAAGGAAGCTTTGCTTTGACAATCTCGGCCATTTTGGCCTCGATTTTTACAAGAACCACTCGTCACAAATTGACCAAACCCAGGCCTTAAAACAACAACTCGGCGCGACGATTGACAGCGGCCTACCGTACATCTTTCATGTCCGCGACGCCTGGAGCGAGTTTTGGCAAATCCTTGACGCCCACCAACCCGGCGACCAGCTCCTTGTCGCCCCGGGCGAGATCGTTTGGGGCGACGCCGTGCGCGGGCCGCAGCGCTTCGCCTCCTCGGCGCTCGGCGATCCCGTGCTCGTGCGCG
>JACPAJ010000074.1 GCA_016180865.1 Deltaproteobacteria bacterium | reverse complement strand
ATGAGAATTTCTTTGCGGCGAGGGGCGAGTTGCGCAGGCAAACGGAGGCGAGCCGTACATGGCCTACGAAGCGTAGCGTCTGGCGCGAACATACCCAAGACCACCCTTGCCATCATCTCATTCAATGAGTCGCAGAAAAGGTATTATGTCAATTAGGCGAGATAAATCCTGCCAAGCGGAGCGATTCCAGAATGTTCTTTCCATCCGGATTTTGATTCATTTCCAGTAAAATCTTTTTTAATTTGTCAGTAAAGGCCGGCGGTTCTCCTATGATTATGAGCGGCGCCGTGGGCACGGGTTTTGAAGTATGCCAGACGCTAAGTTCTTTTTTCCACGGCTGGTTGATATTTTTATAGCTGAAATATTCAATGCTCTGCAGAAGAACCGCGCCGGATTTCCGGCCCGCGGATATTTCTTTAAGAGCCGGCAGGATATTATTGACGGTTGCAGGCTTAACTCCGTTTTCGGCAATAATATATTTATGCACGAACGCTTCAGTCAGCGGCTGCTTCGAATAGAGCGGGGTGTTCCAAAACGGTTTTTCTCCCTTTCCTACGATTGTATATTGTTCAGTGGTTTTTCCTTCGGGCAGAGTTATTGTTTGAAGCAACGGTTTAGCCGGCCCAATTTTATCCCCGTAAATTTCAAAAGTGGCAAAGCTTATTATTGCGAATTTAGCGTGCTTGACGGCTTTTAATCCTTCTTCAGCGCTGTTAAAATATTCTCCTGAAATTTTATCCGGAGCGACGCGTTTGTTAATATAGTCAAAAAACAAATCAATGGTCGGCTGGGCTTCCGCGGTGGATCCGGCTTCGCCGGGATACCAGAAAATCATCTGATATTCTTTGGCTTCGGAGATGCAAGGCATGGAGATAGCTAAAATTAACATTGTTATTTTAAGAAGTTTCATACTATTAGTTAAACAGATGACCGCTATTACGGTCAAGTTAAAATATGGGGTTATTAGAAGTGCCCTATTATGAATATATTTTATAAATTTTATAAACAGATGTTTATAATTCCGCATTTCATTTGGAAGGGCGTGCTGATTGTCTATTTAGTCGCCGGGGGGCTTATCAATAGGGTACAGCGAGGTCCTGAGAATTCTTCCAAGAGGTGATATTTTTCGTCAGCAATAAAACAGATCCGGCTATCGTAACCGGCACTACCTGCAGGATGTGGTATGTCGCGCCGAGAAGAAATGCGGTGCTGTTGTCGAGGCCTAAATATGTGTAAGCAAAAACCGCCGCGAATTCAAATGTCCCTATCTGTGCCGGAGCCGACGGCACAGCTATTATGAGGTTCACGGAAAGCAGCACTAAAACGACGCCCCAAAGCGGGAGTTGCACATTGAACGAAACCTGTATCATGTAAATTAAGAGGCCTTGCAAAATCCACGAAATAAACGAAATTATCAAGCCGGAAGAGAGCAGTTTTGGGCTTACAAGGCCTGCGATGCCTTTTTGAATGCGTTCAAGATAACTGTTTTTTATGCTGCGTTTTGAATAGATCATGCCTAAAATATAAATAGCCAGCGTGATTGCGAGCGTTGCATAAAGGCCGCGTTCCATCCATTTTGGAACATCCACCAAGCTTATCAAAAGAAACGACATTATGAGAAAGCTTATCCCTTCAATTATTCTATCCGACAAAATTGTGGCGGCTGTTGAAATCTGGCTTATTGAAGCCTCTTTTCCGAGAATGTAGAATCTGGCGATTTCGCCCATTCGCGCGGGCAGGATATTATTGGCCATCATTGAAATAGTCAAAACGCGATACATCACCCAGAAGCCTATCTTCTTAACCGGCCCGATCAAAATCATCCAGCGGCCGGCTTTAAACCCTATGACAACGAAATTTACCGCGATAATAGGGAGGATCCAGTAAATATTCATCGAGCTCAATGATTTCCACAACAGATCGCTTTTAACGTTTTTTATCGAGAGAAAGACAGCTGCAAGGCCTATAATGAGGCCGATAACCTGGATGAGGTTTTTATTATTAATTATTTTTAATCTCTTCATAGTAATTCAGAACCTCTGTTGCGATGGATACCCACGAGAATTTTTCCGCAGTTATTCTGGCATTGGCGCCGAATATTTTTCTCTTTTCCGGCGAATCAAGGAGCTCATTTATGGAATCGGCCAGATTTTTAATGCTTGCCTTTCCGCACAAAATTCCATTTTTCCCCGAATTAACGAACCCGTTATAAGCCGGCAGCGAAAAGGCTACAACCGGCTTTTCCGAGGCCATGGCTTCCAGCAGTGTTATGCCAAAGGACGCCTTTGTGGTTGGAAAGCAAAAAATATCGCAGGTCGAATAGTAATTTGGACGGAGGCCGTTTAATCTGCCTACGAAATGGATATCGTTTTTCAAGGAAGAAGGCACAAGCGACTCAAAGTATTTTTTGAGCGGTCCGTCTCCTCCGATAATTAATCTGCAATCGCTCCGTTTTGATCTAATATCCACAAATGCTCTTATCAGGTACTCCAGGCCGTTTCGCGGCTCAAGCCGGCCTAGAAAGAAAATATTTATTCTGCCGTCCGCGAACGATTCGATTTTTTCATGGCCGCCCCTGAATTTTGAGACATCAACGCCATTGGGTATTATTTTAAAGCCGCCTTCAAAATACCGGCTCATGCTTTCTATGCAGAGTTTGGAAACGGCTATCCGGCCGGCAAAGGCGTCAAAGTATTTTTTCATGACACGGCTGAAGGTTCTTAGGAAAAAACATGAATCAAAATGCGTGTGGAATGTTCCGACTGTCAGCGTATTGGCATACCGCTGTACGAGCACCGGAAGATAGGGTGTCAGCGGAGAGTGAATATGTATAATATCGAACTGTTCGGATTTAATGATTTCTTTGACGCGCCTGCCCATGTCGAAACTGGCCGAAACGCGGGCAATGGATCCATTGGAATAGATTGGGACGCTTTTCCCAATGCGTATGATATTGATTTCCCGCATGTCGATATTTGAATCGACCCCGGCATCGCCGGTGATTATTACCGGATGGTGTCCGCGCTTTTTAAGCTCGCTGTAAAAGTTATGCACATGTTCGGTAATTCCGCCAAGCGAAGGGTAGTAATATTCTGTAACGATTGCTATTTTCATTTTTCAGTCTGCGGCAGTGTTTGTAAGAACCGGAATAACTTCCGCTGTTTTTTCGTATTCAGTTGTTTTAAGATCCTTTAGCAGAGCCATAAGCGCTGGCACCAGTATAATCGCCATAGTGATGCATACAATTTCGCCGATTAAAGCAATCGCCGCAAATGACACAAGCGCCTGATTGTTTGCTATGAGCAAAACCGAGTATCCGATAATAGTTGTGAGCGAGCAGAGCAGGACGGCCATTCCGGTGTGCCTTAAAGCATTGTCCACATTATTCATCTTATCGTGCATAAGCCTTATTGCGATATTAATCGAATAGTCAATGCCTATGCCGAATGTCAGTGGAAGGGCGATAAAATTAAAGAAATTCAGCCTTATTTTTAATAAAGCCATAATCCCGAGCATTATCAGAGTGCTTAAAAAAAGAGTTGCGGTGATCACCCATGAAACCTTCCAGCGCTTGATAATAAAAGCCACGAATATCAGAACGCCGAGAAACGAAGCGATAGCGAGAAAGGGGGCTTCATTTCTTATTATTTTCACGATATCGGAAAAAATAAGCGAAGCGCCCGCGGCATGAAAGGTTTTCCCGTCGGAAGTGATTATATCTTTTATCGTGTCGGCAAACTTTGTAAGGTTTCTGCCGTCTGAAAGAAGCATTCCGGGCCTTGGATTTACAAATACGACAGCTCCTTTATTATGATTAAGGTCTTCAAAATGTTTTGTGAGCGCCGCCGGCATATCGTCTAATGTGATTTTTCTGCCTGTCAGCGACTTCTGGATTTTCGATATTTTCTGCTGCAGATCTTTGTCAAGCTTTGCAATAAGAGGGCGTTCATTTTTAAGGAGGCGCCTGAATTTTTCAAGAACCGGCATTTTTTTATCCTGATCTTCCGGCAGCAGGTTGTAGATGGAATAACAGGAGCCGACCCTTCGCTCGGATTCGGGATTTGCAAGATTTTGCCTGTTTACGGCATCGCAAATTTTTGGCGCATCTTCTATTTTATCGACCAAAACGACTGCCGGCGTCATGGAATGCTTAAAAAGCTGGCTGACTTGTTTTTCCAGAGCTTCAGTTCCGCTCGCGACGCTTGTTTTGTTGCGAAGCTTGGTGAAATCATATTCAATCGCGTTGGGGATGAAATGAATTGCGAGGAATATGGAGGCTGCGGCAAGAGCAACGCCGCAGGCGATTATTTTTTGAGGAGAAGTAACTACCCGTTTTGTGATGACTGTAAAAACAACGCTTTTTCGTTCGGGGATGATGCCGGTTTTAACAAGGGATTTGATCCTTTCCCATGCGAGCATTATTGCGGGCAGAACTATAATGCTCGAAAGCCAGCACAAGACGACTCCTGTGGCTCCGATTATTCCGAACTGGCTGAGCCCCTTGATCTTAGCCGTCAGGAGAATAAAAAACGAAATCGCAGTTGTGACGCAGGCAAGAAATGTGGAGCTGAAAGTGGCGTTTAATGCTATTTTCAGAGATTCGGCCGGCTCTTTTCTCTTTTTCCTTTCCTCGATATAGCGGCCGATGACAATTATGCCGTAATTTATCCCCGTTCCGAGGATTATCGAGCCTAAGAAAGCCGTCTGCGTATTCAAATATCCGAAGAAAAGATAGGTAAGCGCGAAAGTCAGCGAAAGGGCGACCAGCAGAGTCAGGGCTAATATAAAAACCATTCTAATTCTTAGAAAAAATAATATTATTGCCAGCGAAACGAGAGAGATGCATAAAAATGTTGTGGAGAATATATCTTTCTTAAGCGTGTCGTATTCTTCCACGGTGCTTTTCACATTGCCGCAGTATCCTATTTTCATTCCGGCGTCATAGGCTGCGGGGTTAAGTCCGGTCGCGGCATTTTCCACTGCGGCAATCAGGCGCCGTGCTTTATCGACGGTGAGCGTCGAACCATAGGGCCTGATCATCATAATAAGCATTCTGCCCCATTCGCCGCCGTAGTAATTTTCCCACGTTTGAACCGGAGAAGAGTAATTTTTCTGGTATTTGTTTTTCAGGCCTTCCACATCGGAAAGAAGGGGAGCCTCGCTGGTAAAATCAATGAAAAGCGGCGTTCTTTTCAGCTTTTCATAGTTTATCCTGCGTTTAACGCTTTCATAAAGCGAAGCAAGCTCCGCCGTGTCGATATAGTATAAAAAATTGCTTTCGTAAAATTCTTTAACTTCGTCGGATTTGTAATCGACGTACCTGATTGCGTCCGGAGGGAGTTTTTGAAGCTCTTTTGCCAAGTCATCCATGAAACGCTTATTGGCCTCAAAGTCGGGGCTTTCTGCCGTGACGATCAAAGTTTCAACTCCTCCCATCCGTTCAAGAAGCCTGTTCAGCTCTTTGACGCTTTGATAATTGTTGGGGAGCAGTTCTTTTAAATCGCTTTTAATCGCCAGTTTCGATGCAACTGCCGAGGCGCCGAGCGTGATGATAGCTATGGCAATTATGACTCTGCCAAGCCTTGTCTCGATGTAGTCTATATATGAAGAAAGACTTTTATGAATAAACGAACGCATATTTTTTTATTATTCAGGCGTAAATCTTTTTTAAGTAATTCCAAAGTTTCATGATATATTCCGAGGAGGTGAAACCTACTGCCGCCACAAACCAGCCGGCGAATATATCGACAACCCAGTGATGCCTCAGATAGACGGTTGCAATCCACAAGCTTACAACCAAAGGCAGAAAGATTCTCCATATCCATTTGTAGATATTGCCCATGTTTTTAAACTTCCATGCGTATAACAGCGCGACGCTTGACACTCCTACATGAAGGCTCGGGAAAGCGCCGCAGCTTATTACGGAAAGGCCGTCCCATGTGGATTGAAGCCTGTCAAAAATGAAGATTCCGTGCAGCCTGTAAGGATCGCTGAACATTTCGGCTATGAAATATCTCGGCGGCGACGCCGGAAATACCGCATATCCTATAAATCCGGTTAGAAACGTAAATGTTAAAGCGAGCGCCATTTCGCGGAATTCAAATCGTTTATTCTGCTCGGAAAGAAAAAACATAATGACAAGCGGAAAAACGAAGTAGAGCGCATAGAACACTGCCATAACATCGGTAAGCAGCGGCGAATAGAATTTTTGGGCCCAGAGAGTTGGTTCGACGCCGAATATGATAACATCGAGCTTTAAAAGAGCATGCGTGATATCGTTGAAGTTAAACAGTCTGCAAAGATCGTGCATGTTTTCATAGATAAAAGTCACAAGAAGAAAGGGGAGCCAGTCTCTGAGAATTATTTTTATATTGGGAAGACAAGATCTGTTCATAAGATAAAGAGCAGAACGGTAAATAATCAGAAAGCTCATTATGCCTATCGGGAGCCCAAGCGAAGCCTGAAAGAATTTGATATGGCCGCCTTTTTCAAGGATTATGAAAAGCAGCAGAGCGGTCATAATTCCGGCAAGAATCAGGTCCGGGCCCGTAATCGCCGCTAGAAAAAGGGCTTTATTTATCAGCGGCTTGATTCTTCCAGTAAGGCCTAACGGTTTTATTTGCGGCAGACTTATGGCATTATTTTCAAATATAGTATTGTTCTGCATAAACCTTTCGGCTCATATACATTTTTTGACGCTAATGCAATCGATTTCTTGCCTTTTTCCTTGCTTTTAGCGGGCTCAATCGTTTAAATTACTTTAGGTTATACGGGCGACGGTGGCGGAATGGCATACGCGTTGCGCTTAGAACGCAATGGTCAAAAGCTGTGAGGGTTCAACTCCCTCCCGTCGCACCATGTGGTCATTGGTCGCTACTCAAAAAGTCGCGACCAAACAAGCAGGCAAACGACGTCCAGCGGACGTTGGCAAACTGCACGTTAGTTTGAATGAACGGCGAAGCCGCATCTACCACATGGTGCTCCTC
>JACPAJ010000073.1 GCA_016180865.1 Deltaproteobacteria bacterium | reverse complement strand
TGAAAGGGCTAAAATGGCAAAAGATCTATACTATGCTTATTATATGCTGCGTTTTAGCCCCAATAAGTCGGAAACTCTGCTAAAATTGAAGCAGTTTAAGATATTGCCGGAGTGGCGGATTGCGGCAGCTGCAATCGTTAAAAATTTCAGCGCTATAACCTCAGAAGGAGTGGTTCTGGTTGAGAAAGAGTTTGGACAAGACTCTATAATTAAAAACCTGCGAAAGCATATTCTTGAAACATTTTCTATGTTGTTAAAAGAATAAACTTTCTTATTTGCCGAAAAGGCTTTTCCTTGCATCCCACCCGCGACGGCCTTCGGCTTCGGATGCTCTAATTGACGGTCGGCGGAAATCAGCAATTTTCGCATCTGAAACGCCACGCGCCCGGAGAACAACATCATAGCGCCCTTCTCTTAAACTGGCCATAAACTCAGCTTCGGTTCCTGGGACATCTTGAAACCCCGCTTCCTTAAAGAGTTCTCTCATCGCTTCTCTCTTATCTGCCGTAACCAACTTATCTCCAGTCATAAGCCCGATATAAATCAAAGCCTGCTCTTTAGAGACGATTGCAGCGACAGCTCCTTCTCTTTCCTCACCGCTATGTTTCAACTTAAGAGCTTCCGCCAATAACCCGTGCAGGGTGACAGTCTCGCCTTGAAGAATAAGGTTATTCTTTTCTGACACATCACCTGTCAATCTTATTGCTTCAATAATAGTTCTAATTGCATTACTAGTGGCAATTGCCTCTCCATTAGATAGTTGCGCTTGCCTTAATGACGCATATGCCCATGTAAGATGAAGAGAACGAACGGCTTCCTGAGAATAATGGCCTCCGTCCGATGACAATGCTCTTCCCGCTCTGTAAAAAGCTGTTGAAGCATGGCTGTACATAGCCCAGCGGCTTTCTTTAAAACTTGCGGCGGCTTCGGCATCAGCATTGGGAAATGTTTTACCCAATATATCGGCGGCTGCGGTTAAAGAATATCCTATCTCCGCATAGTCCCTAAAGCTTAATTTTTCTCCCCTTTCTCCCCCATGTTTTTCAATCAGCTCAGCGCGGATCTTATGCGCTTCGGAGGCCTTAATAAAAGCCATATTTACTTTTTCTATCCACCCTCTGGTTTTCAATCTTTCAGCTGCATATCTTAACACATCAGCCCGCTGAGATAAAAATCCCGCTCTTTCCGATAACGGATTGCTTTCATCATTAACATAATTTTCCATAATCTTTTCTTCCGCTTCAATTTTTTCGTCATATGCGGGGTCGGGCGTTTTCAAATGTCTGTATATGATATGATATGCATGTTCTCTCATTAACGCGGCTTCGGCTGCGATCCATCTTAACCTTTCGGCAGAAGCATCCGGAAACTTCTCCGGACTTGCAGCCTCAGTAACACCGTTGGCATAGCCAATTAACATGGCAACGGTATCTTTCCAGGCTTGTGAGACCTCCTTTGAACGTTGCAAACCCATAAGCGCTGTTGATTTTATTTCCGAAGCAAAGGCCAATCGTTTTTGTATTTCAAGTTTCAGAACAATATCTGCATCAGCGTGTCTTCCTGCCAGTTTCAGCATTCTTTCGGCCATTAAAATTTTTCGCAACGAGGCCTGATAATAATCAACTTGCATAACTTTGCTCGTTTGAAGAAGAATTTGCCATGCGTTATCTATTAAACCGGCAGGCGCGGCCAATCTTAAGCATTCACGTTCGGCTATTTCTCGCACCCCTAGTATATTTTCTTCCGGAACGCCGATTTTGCGAAGGGTATCAGCCGCCTCGTCTCCAAAAGCAACATCGGTTATAAAATCTTCGTATGACGATGCCAAACCTATGTCTGTAAATAGCCTTGAAAGAATCGCAAGTTTCTGCGTTTCGTCCGGCTGATTGAGGGCAAATTTTATTCTTTCCAAAACATAAGCCTTATCCGATTCAGCTAAAGTTAAAGGAATCTTTCTTGTTAATTCATCGGTGTGTCTTCTGGATGAGCGTTGCAAAACAATTCCGAAAACTTCTCTCCCGACCATGCCTTTTTTGAGAATCGCCCCTCTTATTATTTCCTCAGCTTTTATTAGGAATACTACTCTAATTTTCAACTGCTCCATCAATGATTGCCTTTCAACAGTAAGCCCGTTAGGAATAGCCCGTTCTAAGGACTGTTTCAATTCCTGCAACATTTGAGAGACGTCTTGTGCATCATCCGCAGCTTTTCCGTGCGAAACGCGCTCGTCCGCTAAAAACGCGCGCGCCGCAAAACGGGCTACCGCAGCCTCTGCCGCCTCAATCTCTATTTCAAAAGCGCTTATCCGATCATCCTGCGACGCCGCCAAAATTCTAAACATTCTAGAAGCGCGTTCGAAATATTGGCCGGCTTCTAATGCAGCGTCAGCCGCATACTTTGCATCTTCTTTGGCAAGCGGCGCACCCGATCCAAGCAATTTTGCCGCTTCATCCAAAATTTTATATCCTTCTGCGGATAACGTCCTTGCCTCATCATAATCTGCGAATGTCGACCTAAGAGACGACATAATGGCAATCGACATAAGCGCCTTTTCAGCAACACTCCATATAGTTGCAGGGTTTGATTGCCGTGCAGAGGTGAATTCCTTAGGAGGGCATGTCATATTCGAAGGATCGCAATCGATATATGCATCTGCGCCGGCACCGGCTTTTGCAAGCTCGCGCAGCGCAGCTCCGAAATCTTCGTCTAAAAGCGGTGAAGAGACCCTCGCGGAATTAAAGCCCACATCCATCTTTCCTGTCGCCATATTATTTTCCTCCTAAGTATTCTAAGCCGCCTGCTGCTGTGGAAGCGGCCGCTTCAACCCACATCGCTGCCTCCGCAGCCGCCATATCGGCCAAATATGCTGCCCCCGCCCCTGCTATTGCCGCCCCTTTTACCAGAAAAAAGGCCGGCGCTAACATAACCGCCTCGTCCCCAACGGTCTTCATTCCGCCCGGTCGATCATTAATCCATGGACGGCCCCTGCCTCTAGAATTATACGGCACTAGCGCAGAAAATTCTGGTTGTCCACCACTTTTTAGCGTCGGGTTTGCTTCAGCTGTTCCTCCGTCTGATGAAGTTGGAGGTTTCCCACCTTGAGAAGCTGGAGCGCTGGGCCTGCCTCCGCCGCGTCCGTTCCTTCCAAATAAATACCAAAGACCGCTTGCGCCAAGCCCTATCACCGTACCCTGAATTGCAAAACTTGTCGCCGGCCCAAGCGCCCATTTTTCCGCCGCCGATCTCCTGTCTATTTCTCTGCCGACTTTTTCCAGCTGGCTAATCACAGGCTCCGCTTTATCAATGATATTTCTCGACACATCCGAAAGATTTTTAATAATATGAAGATAATCAATTAAAGCATCGATATTTTCCGCCTCCTTTGCAATATAATAGATGCCGGACGTGCAATCAGACATCGTGCCGCTTGCGAGGCATTGCCCGCCCTCATCGGTTGCGAGGCGAAAAAGCTTATTTTCCCTGTCATTTCTAAGAGCCCTTAAAGCCGCGACAAGCCTTGCATCAAGCCTTAAATCCAGGGCAACCCACTCTTCCGGATCGTAGTCTTTCTCAATCAACGGAGGCGGATTTTTTTCGTAAAGATCTATCGTCTCGCTTTTTAAATGAAATACGGTTTCCCAAACACTGTCATCAACCTGAAGAATTTGCCGGCTAACCGGAAGATCTTCGGCTGCATCCGCCTTCAAAACGGAAGCGGTGGAATCTTCTTTCTTAAGAAGAAGTTTTTTTGCAGAACCTGTTATAAAAAAAGTGCTGCCGATGCCTAAGCCTCCGCTCTTGTAACAAATGCCTGCGATGATATCTCCCACTCTGCCGCTCGCCACCTCTTTTTCGACAAAATAGTCTTCAAGTTCGCCGATATGAAGATTCGACCATGCAAGATATTCCTCATCGCTAAATTTGGATATTTTGCCTTCCATTATGCTTAAACATTCGGATATTATGACCATAGTTTCTCCTTAAAAACAGACTTTTACGCCGTACCCAATGTATCGGCAGCTGCTTAAAAAGGTTGCGTGATTTTTTGGAGAGGGGAAAACAAAAACGCCGAAGCCCAAAAGGACTTCGGCGTTTTTTTGTTGCGGGGGCAGGATTTGAACCTGCGACCTCCAGGTTATGAGCCTGGCAAGCTACCGGGCTGCTCTACCCCGCGATATGGTGCGTCTTATACGTGGGTAAATGTATACCGTCAAGGCTTATTTTCCAGAAATTCTTATGCTTTTGAAGTTCCAAATTTTGTCGCAATGGCTCCGCCCAAACCTGTCAGCCAGATAATAAACTTAATAGACCAGCCGATAATAGGAATAAAGGCAATTAGGCCGATAATGATGAAACCGGCGATAACTTCCACAACCATCGGCTTATTAGGCTTTTTGATAGCGCTGAAAAATTTCAGGCCGATTAATTGGCTCATTGCCGTAAAACCGAACAGCGTAGCGGCGGAAATAAGAATAAAGAGAAGCGGCACAAGGGGAAGGCCGATTATGCTTACTATAAGAAAGAGAGTCGCCGGCACAACCAAAAGCAGCGAAATAAGGCCCGCTAAAAGCGATTTCCAGAAATGCTTTTGGGCGTAAAACGAAACATTGCCAACTCTATTCATAAAAAGAATCGCTATCAGCAGAAAGAGAGCGAAAAAGCCGCTCACTGCAATCAATCCTGCAAGGCCTATCATTCCGGCCGCTGGAATTGCGCAAACTCCGGCAAATGGGAGAATCCAGCCCTTTTTGTGAAACCATTTTCCAGCCGATAGCTCAACCACATTTTCGGAAACAATCGAGCCGAATTCTTTATTTATCTTGCCGAGGACAACTACCGTATCGCCAAGCACCTGCCCCGTGGAAGCAACATTCAGATTTCCGCCGATAATCACCGTATCGTCCTTTACGATCCCCTTTACGTCAAGATCGCCCCCTATGACGACAACGTGATCGACGGTTTCGCCTTCATTAATAACGGCTCCTCTTCCCAATCGGACCAGATCTTTTGCGTGAGCTGATGTGGCAATAAGAAAAAGGCTCGCGACCAGAAAAAAAATCTTCTTAGTCATACATCCCCCCCTATGCTCTGGATCCCTCCGCCTCAGGCGGACGGGGATGACAGATTAATTGAACACTTCAGATACCCAAAAATTTCAATATCCCCGCTGCGGCTTTGCGGCCTGCGCCCATCGCAGAGATAACGGTTGCTGCGCCGGTAACTATATCGCCTCCGGCAAAAACGCCGGGGATAGATGTCATTTGGTTCTCTTCACTGGTCTCAATGTAGCCCCATTTATTAACCTTAAGTCCGGGAGTCGTCTGCGCAACGATAGGATTTGAAGATGTTCCGAGCGCGCATATGACCATATCGACATCCATCGTAAAATTTGAGCCTTTAATTTCAACCGGACGCCTGCGCCCAGATTCATCCGGCGGCCCGAGCTCCATTTTAATGCACTCCATCGATTTTATCCATCCGTTTTCGTCGCCGTTGATTTTAACGGGCGCTGTCAGCCAGTAAAATTCAATCCCTTCCTCCATCGCGTGATGGAGCTCTTCAATGCGCGCCGGCGCTTCTTTTTCGGTTCTGCGATAGACGATCATCGCGTGCTCGGAGCCTAAGCGCTTCGCGGTTCTCACAGAATCCATCGCTGTGTTTCCTGCGCCCACAACGGCAACTTTTTTTCCGACTACAACCGGAGTATCCACATTTGGAAATTTATAAGCTTCCATTAAATTAACGCGCGTTAGAAATTCGTTCGACGAAAGCATGCCGTTCAATCCCTCTCCGGGAATTCCCATAAACTTCGGCGTGCCGGCGCCTGTGCCGATAAAAACCGCATTGAATCCCATTTTGCCGAGCAAATCCGGAATGGTAAATATCCTGCCGATGACCTTATTCAGCTCGAATTTTACGCCGAGCTTATTAAGTTTTTCCAGTTCGATATCCACAACCTCGTTTGGAAGACGGAAATTCGGGATGCCGTATTTCAAAACGCCGCCCGCGGTATGCAGCGCTTCATAAACGGTCACATCCACGCCCGCGCGCGCAAGATCGTGGGCGCAGGCGATAGCCGAAGGCCCGCTTCCGACGATTGCAACCTTTTTGCTCCCTTTCTGCACAGGCTTGACATCTTTCACAAGGCCCTGCTTAATCGCCCAGTCTCCGACAAAACGTTCGAGCTTGCCGACGCTGACCGCATCCCCTTTTTTGCCTAAAATGCAGCGCTCTTCGCACTGAGTCTCCTGCGGACAGACTCTGCCGCAAACTGCCGGCATGACGTTTGAATCCATTAATATATGATACGCTTCGAAATAATCGCCTTTGCTGATCGCATTAACGAAACCCGGTATGTTAATCATCACGGGGCAGCCTATCACGCACTGAGGTTTTTTGCAGAACAGGCATCTGCCGGCTTCGTCTTTTGCTTCGGCGGCATCGTAACCGTAATTAACTTCATTAAAATTTCCTGCGCGGGCATGCGGATCCTGCTCTTTGGTCGGAACGCGCTTTAAATTAACTTTTTTAGGCTCGCTCATATTTTACCCGCCTTTTTCAGCTCGCATTCGTGATGATATTTTTCCAGGGAGCTCTTTTCTTCTTTTACAAACCTCCGCTGCCTCTTCATCAGTTCGTTAAAATCGACCTGATGGGCGTCGAAATCCGGCCCGTCAACGCACGCGAATTGATCTTTCCCCGCAACCGTCACGCGGCAGCCTCCGCACATTCCCATTCCATCAACCATTATAGTATTCAAACTGACGATTGTTTTGACTCCGAAAGATCTTGTTGTATCGGCTGTTGCTTTCATCATTATAAGAGGGCCTATCGCCACAACCTCTTTAATGTCCTTATGCTTTGCTAAAAGTTCTTTCAAAGGATCGATCACCAGGCCTTTTCTGCCGTATGAACCGTCATCGGTTGTAATGTACATTTCATCGCTTTGCTGTTTGAATTTATCTTCCCAGAAAACAAGGTCTTTATTTCTAAACCCAATGATCGAAATGGTATAATTGCCGATTCCCTTATGAGCGCGAAGAATAGGATAAACCGGCGCGATTCCCAAACCGCCGCCCACAAAAACCATACAAATACAACCTTGCCGTCCGTCTCCTTAACATGGCTTGGTATTCCAAGAGGGCCGCAGAGGTCCTTAAGCTCCGCCCCTTCGGGAAGCTTTGACATTTCCTCCGTCGATTTGCCGACAACCTGCACGACCAATGTCACCGTGCCGCGTTTTTTATCAAAATCCGCAATCGTCAGTGGAATCCGTTCGCTCCCTTCCTGCAGCCGGACGATGACAAACTGGCCGGGATGAGCCGCTTCCGCCAGATCTTTCGCCTCGACCTCCCATAAAAACGTTACGGGAGAAAACAATTCTTTCTTAACTATTTTGTACATATAATTGAATTCGCCCTCTCATTTGCGCAATACTTTGTCAAACACTTTCTAAAATATTTAAAAATTCCGTCCAAACTTCCAAGCTGTGCCGGATGTATCTGACATTTGTAAGCGATTCGACATAAATTTCAAGCGTTGCGTTTGATCCGCCAACCTCCATGACAAAATCCGAAAATCCGGCCCACAACATCCGATGCCTCAGATAAGAATTAAAAATCCGCTTTGCAAGCGCGCTGTTTGACGAAAACACCATGATTCTGTTGTCAAAAAGCTCGTCATTTGTCGATATCACGTCCAAATCGACCACTTTGCGAAGCCTCCCCTCCTGAGTTTCGCTCTGAAGATAAAACCGCTCGTTCAGCGTTTTTTTAAGTTCAGCGGAAAAACTCCACTGCTCCACTTTTTTGCGGCCGTTTTTCTTAAATGCACATTCTATTATGAGAGGATAAGTTTTGTACCTGCCCGAAAGGGTCATCAGAGGCAGCCGCTTTATTTCGGCCCCTTCAATCTGCATGGTGGCGGCAAGCCGCTCGAACGCTTCGAGCAGGCGAGCTTTGCCGCTTGTATTGCGCCAGACGGCATAACCGGCAAGAGCCCCAATAATAATAAGCGACGAAACAATTATAATTAACATTTAAGCGCCTCCGACTACGAGCGTTATCTCCCCCTTGATCTCTTTGCCTTTCACCGATTCCAAAATCTTGGAGATATTTCCTCTTTTTATCTCTTCATATACCTTTGTCATCTCGCGGCACATTGCAGCCGGCCTATCGCCGAATATTTCGAGCATATCGGCTAAAACCTTTTCAATCTTCCACTTTGACACATAAAACACAAGAGTATGATTATAATCTTTTAGTTCGCCGAGTTTTGTTTTGCGCTTCCCCTCTTTATCGGGCAAAAATCCAACGAAGGTGAACTGATCGGTCGGAAGCCCGGAGGCTGAAAGAGCCGTGATTGCGGCAGAAGGCCCCGGGACAGGAATTACTTCGATCCCTTCGGAGATTGCCGCGCGGACGAATTTGAAACCGGGATCGGAAATGGCAGGCGTTCCGGCATCGGATACAAGAGCAACATTCTTGCCGCTTTTAATTTCGCCGATGAGCCCGTCCAGCCGCTTCATTTCGTTGCCCTCGAAAAAGCTGACGAGCGGCTTGTGAATATCGTAATGAGTTAAAAGTTTTTTAGTGTGACGGGTATCCTCCGCAGCGATAATATCGACTTCCTTCAGAATTCTTAAAGCCCGAAGAGTAATATCCTCCAAAGAGCCGAGAGGGGTTGAGACGATATAGAGCGCTTCCATTTAAAACCTCCACGCAATCGGATGCCGGCGGCCGGCGCCGAAGGCTTTGCTTGTGACTTTAAGGCCGGGAGGAGCCTGGCGGCGTTTATATAGTCTTCAATATAGAGCTTCAATATTTTATCTAGCACTTCATAAGGCGGCAGCGTATCGGAATCTTTTTGATTCGGCCTAAGCTCCGCCGACGGGGCTTTTATAATTGATGACTGCGGAATAATCTCCGATTTTCTATTTATAAATTTCGCAAGTTCGTAGACGGAAGTCTTGGGCACATCGGAAATAATCGCCAAACCTCCGGCCATATCGCCGTAAAGAGTGCAATAGCCGACCGCAAGCTCGGACTTATTGCCGGTGGAGAGAACAAGCGCGCCTGTTTTATTGGAAAACGCCATTAAAATATTGCCGCGGATCCTAGCCTGAATATTTTCTTCCATTACGCTTATGGCTTTTTCTTTGTCCGAAATGCCGGAGAGCATTTTTAAATACGATTTGTAAACATCCGATATGGGAACGACCTGAAAACCGATTCCTAAATTCTTCGCCAGAATTTTAGCGTCTTCGATGCTTCCAGCGCTTGAATACGGGGAAGGCATGCTTATGCCGTGGACATTTTTATTTCCGAGCGCTTCTGCAGCCAAATACGCGACAACGCTTGAATCGATCCCTCCGGAAAGCCCGATTACGGCGTTTTTGAATCCGCATTTCCTTGCATAGTCTTTTAAACCGAGAATTAAAGCATCGTGCAGCTCTTCAATATCGGATGCCTCGCGCCGGGACTTTGCGGCTTTTAAATTGTTCGTGTCGACGACCAACACATCTTCTTCAAACGGCTTGCCTTCGTAAACCGCTTCGCCGGTCGCGCTCATAACAAGCGAGCGGCCGTCAAAAATCAGCTCGTCATTTCCGCCGACCGCATTTGCGTAAATTACCGGCAGATTATGCTTTTTTGCGGTATCCCGCAGAAGCGCTTCCCTGATCCTTCCCTTGCCAACGTAAAACGGCGATGCGGATATATTTATTATAATTTCAGCTCCGTCGCTCGCCAGCGCCGCAACCGGATCGTAATCGTAAAGTTTTCTGCCGCCTATATCGACCGAGCTCCAGATATCCTCGCATATCGTAATGCCGATTTTAACGCTTTTATATGTAAAGGCCTTATGCGTTAGCCCATGGGCAAAATGGCGGGTCTCATCGAAAACATCGTAGGTAGGGAGAAGGGCCTTGTGCTGGACAAATGCAACTTTTCCGTTCGAAAGAAAGGCGGCGGAATTAAAAAGCCCGCGTCCCTTCGATGACTCATTGATAGAAACGTAACCGACAATCGCTCCGATCGAGAAACATTTTTTTGCTATTCGATCGATCGCCGCGAGATTTTTCAGGATAAAATACGGTTTTTCGAGGAGATCGCGCGTCGGATATCCCGTTACAGCCATTTCTGGAAAGATTACAAGCTCGGCGCCGGCCTTTTCCGCCCATTGAATTTTCTCGATTATTTTAGAGACGTTCCCGTCAAAATCACCGACAGTTGAATTTATCTGTGCGACGCAAACTTTCATATTATATTGCCGAGTTTCAGCGCTAGGGCTATATCGCCCTTGACTTTAACTTTTCCGGTCAGAAAAGCCGCCTGTGGTTTTAACTTTCCAAGAAACATATCGGTAAAATCCGCATCGGACATGGTAACGGTAAGTTTTGCCGCTCCTTTGCTGCCGCCCGATATTTCTCCTCCGGGCTTTGTGCAGTCTATCGTCCATGTTCCGCCGTCTGCGCCTGTGATTTGAAGCTCTATGACGGCATTTACGGCTGAAGCTTTTTCAGGGCTTGCTTTGAGTTTTTTTACAATCTCCACTTCCACGATTTCTTTAGGTTTCATAATTTAAACGGCCCCCTTATAAGTTTTTTTATCCATCTCCAGCCAAGAAACCCCGCTACAATTATTCCGAACGGGTGAAATTTCAGGCTTCCCGCTATGTCCCCGTGCAAAAGGGCCGAAATCGACCTGGTAAGGCCGCAGCCCGGACAATCTATCCCTGTGGCGATTTTTATAACACACCACGGCAATTCATGTCCCGGAAGCATGGGATAAAACCACGCCAAAAGAAACAAAAGCGGAACTATAAATAACGCCAATTTTTCACACGCTGGATTTTTTTGCGGCAAAATCACCGATCACGGGAATTTTCCAGCGTTCCCCCTGATATGCCTTAATGGCTCCGACGATAAAAAGAGTCATAGACCCCAAAACGAAGAGCCACCATATTATTCCGCCGATTATATCTCCGGCAATAAGGGTGAATATTTTAATGAAGACCAGCCCCACCCACAGCGCAAATCCTAAAATCATCCCCTGCCAGCCGTGGAACTGCACATCTCCATTGCTCTTTTCTTCCAGCAGCACAATCGCAATGCTGCCGAACGGAGGGCAAAGAACATAACATAAAAGACTTGCTATGTTAGATGCCAATCCCGTCCCTTTTTTCACTCCTCCGCCGGAATTCGGTGTTTCAACCATACCCCCTCCCATTCTAATGGGGGGAACGACCAGCTCGCCAAACCTCGCTGTTTCCCCCCATGCCCCTCTCGCTCGCACTGGCTAAGCCAGATGCTCGCTCGCATTAATTATTTTATCAACTTAATCGTAAATGGATATTTATAATGTTCGCCGTTGCTTGTTTTAACGGCGGCAATAATCACAAATACCAGCTGCGCTATCCACAATCCCAAAAGCATCGGTATCCCGATCACAATAAACACAAAGAACCATGAAACAATGCTGTAAATCGTATATGAGATTTGGAAATTAAGAACCTCTTTTCCCTGCTCGTCCACAAGCGGAAACTCATGCCTTTTAACAAGCCACACTATCAATGGCCCCAAGATATTTCCGACATAAGGCAGAAAGAGAAACTGCGCCAGAGCGCTTAAGTGGCATATTGTCGCCCACGACACCGCCTGTTTATCCGCGCCAGCATTATCATTCATAGTTGCCTCCGTTAGAACGCCTTAACGAATTCTGATGAGTTTAGGCGTTCTTACGCCCGCCAACGATTTAGTGGCGGGCTATTTGTTTACTTGCAGCGAAATACTGTCCGGTCTTTTTTGCCGCTAATTTCCCAATTACAGGTATTTCCCATTTTTCACCTTGATAAGCTTTCACAAGACATATCACAAGCACCGAGCCCGACGCCAGAAAAAGAAGCCAGTCCAAATCACCGATAGCGCTTCCAAGAAGGCCGGCCAAAAGTCCAAAAAGCATCTCCATCAATCTGATTGCCATCATTAAAATCACAAAAACCGCCGTAAAAAAAATGCTCTGCCACGCGTGAAATCTCACATGGGCATCCTCTTTTTCAAGAAGAAGAAACAAAATTCCCCCCGCCGGCGGACACAACACGTAACAAAGCAGCGCCATAACGTTCGATGCCATTCCTAAATCTTTGTCTTCAGTCATATCTCCTCATAAAGTTTATCGATTACTTCTTTATATTTCTTTTCCACGTATCTTCTTCTTATCTTCATCGTAGGCGTCAGTTCGCCGTCTTCAATGGAAAAATCGTTTTTGAGTATAGCAAATTTCTTTACGCTTTCAAAGTGCGAAAGTTTCCTGTTTTTATCTTCCATTACCGATGAAATCAATTTTTTAATTTCCGGATGGTCGGGCAGCTCCTCAGGCGCGTTAAATTGAAAGTTATGCTCTCTGGCATATTGACCGATCGTTTCGATATTTAAGGAAACAAGCGCCGAAATAAATTTCCGCCTGTCGCCAAACACAACCGCATGGCTTATATAGGGGCTCTCTTCAATCAGCGCCTCTATTGCATGAGGGGCCACATTTTTACCGCCCGCAGTTATAATCAGATCTTTTTTTCTGCCTGTGATCCTCAAAAAACCGTCGCGCGAAAATTCGCCGATATCGCCGCTTTTAAACCATCCGTCCTGATCAAAAGCCTCCGCGGTCCCTTCCGGCGACTTATAATATTCTTTAAAAACAACTCCGCCCTTGATAAATATTTCGTTGTCGTTTGAAAGTTTGATATCGACCCCTTCAAGCGGTTTTCCGACCGTGCCGAGGTGAAAATCGTCTTCCCTGTTTACCGTCACCGCAGCGAATGTTTCCGTAAGACCGTAGCCTTCAAGTATTAAAAGGCCGGCTCCGTGGAAAAATTTGGACAGTTCTGCCGAAAGCGGCGCCCCTCCGGAAATAATAAATCTTATTCGTCCGCCCAAAGCTTTGTGAAGCTTTGAAAAAAAGACGATTTTTGCGGCTGCATATTGCAAACGCAAGAACATCGAAATACGCTCTTTTCTTCTTGCTAAACGGCTGTATTCAATCCCAACGGCGCTTCCCCATTCAAAAATTTTCATTTTAAGCGGGCTTTTGCCGGCGGTTGTTTTCACCTTTTCATAAATTTTTTCGATAAAACGCGGGACAACCACAGTCATCTGCGGCCTGATTTCAGTAAAATTCTTCTGCAGTTCGATTAGCGAGACCGCATAAGCGGCCTGACAGCCCATTGCAAGCTGAAAAAACTGCGCCGCCCGCGCTAAAACATGGGCTAGAGGCAAAAAAGAAAGCATGGTTTCATCCGGGCCCAGCCTGAAAATTTTTATAAGCGCGTTCACTTCGGCCATAATATTGTCATGGGAGATTATTACCCCTTTTGGGGTTCCGGTGGTTCCGGAAGTATATATGATAGTTGCTGCGCCCGCAGAGTTCTCTTCAACAAGCGCTTTTCCGCGGCCAAGAGCTTTAAGATCCTCAAGCGTAAGAAATTTTCTGTCCGGCGCGGGAACGCCGGATGTGCCGAAAAGCACGATATTCTTTAAACTTTGGATGCCGCCCAAAACAAAGCCGACCTTTGCGAGCAGTTCTTCATTTTCAACAAAGACCGCCTTGGTTTCGGTCTCGTTTAATATATACGCTATCTGCTCGGCGTTCATCGAATGATATATCGGAACAACAACGAGGGACGCCAGAAGCGAAGCCAGATCGCAAAGCGTCCATTCAACTCTGGTGGACGAAAGAATCGCAATGCGGTCGCCTTTTTTAAGATTCAACGCGATTAATCCGGCGGCATATGCTTCAACTAGGTTTAAAGATTCCTTCCAGCTTATCTTTTTCCAAGAGGCCCCGTCCTTAAACCTGAAACAGGTTTTTGAACCAAGATTTTTGACATTTGCTTTGAATATTTGAAGAATTGTTCCGGTCATGAAACCTCAAATGCGTCTTCAATAAATTCCAATTTAAAAACTTCCGATGTCATATCCACGCCTACAACCGACAAGTGGCAGTTAACATCATGAAGCCTCTTTTTGGCAATATAATATTTAGCCACATTAATAATTTTTTTCTGCTTAGATTTACCGACCGCTTCCAGCGGGCTTCCAAAATTATCGGACCATCTTGCTTTAACCTCTATAAAATAGATGTCATCGTCTTTTTCGGCAACAATATCGATCTCTCCTATTTTACACCGGAAAGACCTCTCTAAAACGTTAAATCCCTGTTTTATAAGATACTTTTCCACTTCCTCCTCGCCTTTTCGGCCCTTATTTAATCTAGATAAATTCATTTTTTCCTTTCATCTTTTAATGCCATATGTTAGGTGCCGACGAACTTTAAGGAGGGAATTATGCCACGTTCTTGCGCTATATGCGGTAAAGGGACTCTTGTAGGAAACACAGTTTCTCATTCGAATAACCGCTTAAAAAAACGATCGTTTCCAAACCTGCAGATTCAGAAAGTGATTCTTAACGGGCGCGTTCAGAAAATCAATGTCTGCACAAGATGCATCCGTTCGGGTTCAATTCAAAAAGCAGCTTAGTTTTTTTACGTTCTAAGCCTTTCAACCGAAATTACGCCCTTAATCGATTCTAAAGCCTGTATCACCTGTCTTAGCTGATTCAGGCCTTTGATCTCCACGTCGAAAATGTTTACGGCCTTTTTGTCTTCCATCGTTTTAATATCGGCCTGAGTAATATTGACTCCCGCCTTGGTTATCACTTCAGTCATATTTGCCAAAAGCCCGGGCTTATCGACGCATGTGACCTTTATCTTTGTGATGCGGCCGACGGCGCTGGCGGAATCCCATTCAACGGAAACAAGCCGTTCGGAATCCGCCGCAAGAATTTTCTGGCAATCGCGGATATGGACGCTTACGCCGCGCCCGTGCGTAACGTAGCCGATGATGCTGTCGCCCGGCACGGGGTTGCAGCACTTTCCGAAAGAGACCAAAACATCGCTGAGGCCGCTGACTTTGACAAGACCGCCCTGATGTTTTTTGAGCTTGCCGACAACCTTTTCCCATATCGATTCTTTTGGAGGCTCAACCGCGGCCATGACTTCCTTAGGGAGCAGAAGCGATAAAAGATGATGCGCGGAGAGTTTTCCAAAGCCTATCGCAACAAGCGCCGCTTCGGCATCTTTGTAATGCATCTCCTTCAGGTACTTTTCCATCTCATCGCTTTTAAGAAGCTTTGTTCCGTTCTGCCCGTATTTGGCGCATTCTTTTTCGAATATTTCCCGCCCTATTTCGACGCCGTGTTCATGCTCTTCCTGCCTTATAAACTGCCTTATTTTAGCTTTCGCTTTCGATGTTTTTACAAACTGCAGCCAGTCTTTGTTCGGCCTTCTCCCTTTCTGAGTTATAATCTCGACGGTGTCTCCACTCCGCAAAGTATATTTGAGCGGAACTATTTTTCCGTTGGCCTTGGCGCCGATGCACGTGTTGCCGATTTCGCTGTGGACATTATATGCAAAATCGACCGGCGTCGAACCGCGCGGCAGCTCCGTAAGCGCGCCTTTCGGAGTGAAGACATAAACATCGTCCGCAAAAAGATCCAGTTTAACGGTATCCAAAAATTCCGCCGGATCCGAAAGCTCTTTCTGCCATTCAAGGAGCCTCCGTATCCATTTGAATTTCATCTCGTCTTTTTCGTCGAATATTTTTCCTTCCTTGTATTTCCAGTGGGCCGCAATGCCGCGCTCCGCGACGTCATGCATTTCGCGCGTTCTAATCTGAAACTCGACGCGCTCGCCATGGGGGCCTATCACCGTTGAATGCAGAGACTGATAATTGTTGGCTTTGGGCATCGCTATATAATCCTTGAATCTGCCGGGCACCGGCCGCCACAGCCCGTGCAAAACGCCGAGCGCTTCATAGCACTGCG
>JACPAJ010000072.1 GCA_016180865.1 Deltaproteobacteria bacterium | reverse complement strand
ATTCGGAGTTGTCGGGACAAAGACTCTCAAATAGTTTTGTTTTGCGTCCGGAGATGTGTTTGCGCTCGATTCGCCCGTGATGAAAGCGATTGCATATGAAGACTCTATTGGATACTGCACTAAACATACTCCCTTGAATTTCTGTTCGCCGGGCGTAAATGCGGTGTGCAGAATCTGCTTCAGAGTGTTATAGACGGAGCGCCCGAAAGGGATTTTATTGATTGCGCCGTCGCCGATGGAGATAAGTTTTTTACCCAGATAAAGGCGCGTGAATATTCCTACTATTAAAATAATTGCGATTGTAAGTACCAATCCAACACCGGGAATTTTGCCGGTAGTGAGAAATGACGGCTGCAGGGCCACCGGAAGAAGTGAAACAAAAAAGCCGTCGGCCCAAAGAATGATCGTTTTTAATATCCAGATTGTGCCGGCAACGGGAATCGTCACCAGCGTTCCGGCTATAAAATATTTTTTGAAGAAATTTTTCATCAGCAAACTTTCAAAATTTCGCCGTCCACAACCACTTTTCGGACATTCGAAGGTTTTGTATGCCTTACAACGGCATCATATATAAGCTGCGGCGTGGGGCATTCCGGAAGATCGATTAACAGGTAATCCGCGCTCTTTCCGCTGGCGAGCGAACCGGTTGTATTTTCGATAGAGAGCACCCTTGCTCCGCCGATAGTTGCCATTTGCAAAAGCTCCATTGCCGTAGGCGTTGGCATGATGGCTGTTTCCGAAACAAATCTCATCTCATCCCACAGATTAAATCCCGTCGGCCCGTTTAAAGTGTCGGTTCCGATTCCGATCGGAATTCCGTGTTCGCGCAATTTTCCGAAAGGAAACATTCCGTGGCCTAGGAAATGGTTGGTGCGCGGGCAATAAATGGATCTGCACATGTTTCTAGCGATTGTTGTAAAATCGCGGATTCCCAGGTGCAGGCCGCCGACGATTGAGGGAGATGCCTCCAGAAATCCGATTTCTCCCAAATATTGAATCGGCGTTTTATGATGAGGCGGCGGCAGCTCGTCGGTCCATCCAATGGCCGGAAAGAGGGTTGTTGCGATCGAGCCCTTTGAATCGTAAAAGAATTCCATTTCGGTAAAGGACTCGGCCGCGTGAATCTGGATCGGAACGCCGGAATTTTTTGCATGCTGGCTTATGATCGATAAAAGATTTTTTGAAAGAAGATAGGGCGCAAAAGGGCCCAAGCCCACCTTTATAAGGTCGGAACCTTTATCAAGGTATTTGTCGACGATAGCCATAGCTGATTCAAATCTGTCCTGCGCATCTTCGCCGGCTCCGGCATAGATTTCCGGAAATACAACCGCTCTTATTCCCATTTCATCGATAATATTAAATATTCCTTCAAAGCAGGTCATGTCTCCGACGCATGTTGTGCCGGCAGCGATTAGATTATTGATTGCCCCTTGGATTCCTATAATGATTTCACGTATCGAAGATTTATTGCGGTGGTTTAATATGGCCAAAAGCCATTCGATATAATCCGGAGTGTGTGTGACATCGCGCTGGCCGATATTGAAGGCTCCCGACAGATCAAGATGCGTATGAGCATTGATTAATCCCGGCATTAAAACTGAGTTGGGGTTTTCCTGAATCGAACCGATTTGATGGGTTTTTTTCAGCTCATCGGCTTTGCCAACTGCGCATATTTTTCCGAGTTCGGTGGCGATTGCGCCGTCTTCAATCGCTTCGCCTTCCATCGGAAGCACATATTTTGCGGTAATTAGTTCCATATGCGGTTGTAAATAACATAAATCGGGCGGTTTCGGCAATGTTTTTATAGCGTTTCAATTTCAAATCCGTAGCCTATGATGGAATGAAGGCCGCTTCGGTCCGGTGAAATTTCCATATGCAGCTTGATCTGCTGGCCCGTTGCCACCTTTTGCGGCGTTCTGAGAGGCAAAAAGGCCTGTTTCCAGTGAGTTGTAAGGTCCGATGGAGATGTGGAAAATGATACGTTATCGGCAAGTTCAGCATCAAACCATCCGGCAAAACCGGTTAATATTCCGTCGCGCTCGATTTTTAAGGTCAGTTCCTTTCTGATCTTCTGCGAAAAATCACCGGAAAAGCTTATCTCCGCCAGTGCGGCGGGGTTTGATATTAGTTCAGTGTTTTTTATGATAACGCTTGGAGTGCCAAGGTCGATTTCTTCAATATCCGGGAGCAAATCGAATCCGTGCAGATTTTTAATGAAATTTCTGGAATATTGCCAGTCCTTATGCTCGCAGGCGGCGATAAAGACTTTTAATCCGGAAGGAATTATTCTGCCGCCGGTTTTCAGAAATCTTTTTTTAGCGTCGGCGATTACGGAAACAATATTTTCATTAACTCCAAGATTCCCGAAAAGCTCGCAGATAATGACATCCGCTTTTGCTTTGAGTTTTTGCCCGGTCGAAAGGCCTTTATGGAACATTATTTTTTTATCGAGGCCGTTATGTCTGGCTATAAGCCTCAAAAAACGGAAAGTTTCGTCTTCAACTTCAATTGCATGGACTTTGGAAGCTCCAGCCGAAATGGCGAGAAAAGACAATATGCCTAAGCCGGCGCCTATATCTATCACGCAATCGCCTTTTTTGACGCATCCGTCGATTGCCGCCTTATAAGCCTTCATTCTGACGGCGTCCTTTAAAAGGACGATATGATGCTGAATCAAACTTCCGGTCATAATTGTAGTTTACAGGAGGCACTTTACAGTGTAAATATATCCTTTGCAAACAATTATTATGCATATTGAACTGGCACAAAACCCGAATTTTTTGAAATATTACGCAAAATGGCAGAGCGATCCGTCGTCCGTTGTTTTTGTCGCCATATCGGAGATGTTTAGAACGCACGGCCTCATTGATGACGCAATAAAAGTTGCCGAGGCAGGGCTGAAGCACCATCCGGGGCTAATCAGCGGCCATCTTGCCCTTGCGAAGGCATACCTTGCAAATAATGATAAAAGAAAGGCGCGCGAGGAGGCAATTTCAGTCCTTGGATTGATGCCGAACAACGAAACGGCCAAAGAAATACTGGCCGATAAATACAGCGAGAGCGGAGCGATAGCAGCGGCGCCAAAAATAGATAAGGCGGATTTTGAAGAAGAGGTGACCGAAGAGCTTCCTCTTGCTGCTGTAGAGGACGAACAGCCGGTTTTGGATTCCAAGCCGTGGCATACCGTTACGATGGCGAGAATATTGGCTCAGCAGGGCGACATCGAGCGCGCTAAAAAGATTTATGCATCCATTATCGCCAAAGAACCGGATAATGAGACCGCAAGGGCAGAACTTTCCAAACTTTGAGAATAAAAAATGACCGACATCTTAAATAAGGAAAAAATACTTGAACATGCAAAAAAGCTTGCCGCGGAAGGCAGATTTGACAAAGCCATTGCCGAATATGACAAAATACTTCAGCTCGATCCGGAAGATTTGCGCGTAAAAATAAAAGTTGCGGAGCTTTATGTGAAAAGAAAGCAGATTCAGGACGCAATCAGGCTCTACATGGAAGTTGCCAAAGGCTATGCCGACGGCTCCTTTTATCTTAAAGCAGTTACCGTTTACAAAAGCATTTTGAGGCTCAATCCGTCCCTTATCGACGTCAATATCGCCCTTTCCGAATTATATGAAAAAATGGAGCTTATCCAGGACGCTCTCTATCAGTATCAAATTGTCGGGACGGCGCTGGAGCAGAAAAACGATGCTCAGGGCATTTTAAATATCAGAGAGAAGATGGTCTCGCTCGACCCAAAAAATATTTCGCTCCGCATAAGGCTTGCGGAGACCTATCAGCTTCAGGGCATGGTAGATAAATCGATCGATATGTATGAAGAGCTTGCTGTTCAGCAGAAAAATTCAAATGATCCTGAGCAATTGATAGAATTATACAGCAAAATTCTTGCGCACCGCCCTGAAAAGAATGAGTTTGTGAGGCATCTTTGCCAGATCCATTTTAAGCGCGGCGAATGGAAGGAAATAATAAAAAGGATGGAGTCGGCGAAAGATTTTGTGGCCAAAGATGCGGAGATGCTCTCAATGCAGGCGGATATTTTTACAAGGCTGAATCAGATTGAATCGGCCAAGCATAAATATCAGGATCTGGCGGAACTGCATGCCGAACACGGAGATATCGACAAAGCTCTTTTGGCCTATGGAAACGTTCTCTTTTTAAGCCCCGAAGAGGAAGAAGAAATTTCAAAAAAAGTCGAAGAGTTGAGGGAAGGGTCTTTCGCGGATGTAAAAGCGCTTGTCGAGGAGAGGCGCAAAAAGATAGCAGATGAAGATGTGAAGCGGGAAGCAGAATTGAAAAAAGTGGAAGAGGCCGCGGTTAAGACGGAGGAGAGGGCTAAAAAACTCGGGGTGAAGCCGGAAGAAGTCTCTTTGTCGCAGGATGAGGCAAAAAAGGTCGAAAAAGAGGCGAATGCGAATTATGATTTAGGGCAGATGTACAAAAAAATGGGGCTTGCCGATGAAGCGCGCACGGAATTTTTAAAAGCTTTTAAAAATTATCAGAGGCTCGCAGCCGGAAATGCAGGCGAAGTGATTGTTGCTGAACGGACGAAAGAACTTGAAAAGTTTTTCGACAAAGCTCAGACTATTTCGAAGGATGAATACTCCAAACCTGTCGAGCCGCCCAAAAAGACTGTGAAGCTTCCAAAACCCGTTAACCCGGCAAAAGTTGAACCGGAAAAACCTTCCGCAAAAAAGAAGATATCATTTGTTTAATATGGATTATTTAGATTTTTACGGACTAACTCAGGAACCGTTTTCGGTCATGCCGCTCAATAAATTTTATTATCACAGCGAGCAGCACGATCGCGCGCTTGAAAAACTTCAATATGCGGTGTCTACAATGAAGGGCCTTGCCGTTCTTGTGGGCGATCTTGGAACCGGAAAAACAACTCTTGCAAGACGCCTTCTGGATAGCCTTCCCGAAGATGAATATGAAGCTTCACTTCTTGTGATGATTCATTCCGATGTTGACGCAACGTGGCTTTTAAAAAGAGTTGCTTCACAGCTTGGAGTTCTGCAGCCTGCTGCGGAAAAGGTTGATATCCTCTCGCAGCTGTTGGAACATCTTATTACAATATCGGAGAGCGGCAAAAAAGCGGTTATATTAATAGATGAAGCGCAGATGCTGAAGAGATCCCAGCTAATGGAAGAGCTGAGGGGGTTGCTGAATCTGGAGCTGCCTGAGAAAAAGCTTCTTTCATTTGTTTTTTTCGGGCTTCCGGAATTGGAGGAGTGCTTAAAGGCCGATCCCCCTCTTCAGCAAAGGATTGCCGTAAAGCATAAGCTTCTGCCTTTTATGCCGGAAACTACAATGGCTTATATACATCACAGATTATCCCTCGCCGGAAGAGACGAACCCCTTTTTGATGGCACTGCGTGCGCTTTAGTTCATCTTCATTCAAAGGGTATTCCAAGGCTTATTAACGTAATATGCGATAACGCCTTATTTGAAGGTTATATTCGAAAAAGCCATTCCATTGGCGAGGATATAATCGAAAATGTAGTCATGGATCTTAGCTTATAGTCAAAATTCCATCGTCGGGTTATTTTTACTCCACTATTTTTTGACGCTATTTCAAAGACCTATAATACTACAATTTTTAATCTATATATATATCATATAGTTGCAAGTTTCTAACAAAAATGCCCATCTAAATTAAGCGTTAATATTTTGGCACATTTTATGCTCTTTGTAATCTTATGAAGCTATCGAGCCTATTTATAGTGACTTTTGGCATATGGGTAATCTCATACCCTTTGGTCAGCAATCCGCATGGTTATCCATATTTTGCCGAGTCTAAAAAACAGGCTGAACCAGCGCCAAGGCCGGATTCTCCCAGATCGGATTTTGCCCTCAACGAATACCGAATTATCATAAATATTCCCGAAACTAAATTATACCTTTATGAAAATGAAGCGGTTGTTATGACATTGCCGGTTGCTGTCGGCCAGGCTATTTATAAAACACCGGTAGGCCATGATGAACTAAGAGAGCTTATTTGGAATCCGTGGTGGTATCCGCCAAAAAGCGAATGGGCGAAAGATGAAAAAATTACGCCTCCTGGCCCGAAAAATCCTCTAGGTCCTGTGAAAATGGTTTTAGGAGATGAAATCCGTCTGCACGGCACAACAAAAGATTCAAGCATCGGGAGAGCCGCTTCGCACGGATGCGTAAGGCTTCATTCCGAAGATGCAGTAACTCTTGCGTGGTATCTGCAAAGCCATCTCACCGGCAAATCGGATTCGTCATATCTTGAAAAATACAAAAAAGCCGGCTCATCGACGTTTCACGTTAAATTGGATAGGCCGGTTTCGGTAGATTTAATATACAATATCGTAGCCTTCAACGAAGATGAACTGACTGTCTACCCTGATTTTTATAATAAGATTTCTAAAGTAAGCGAAGTCGCTTCATGGGAGCTTTTCAGCAACGGAATCAGTCCGTGGGAATTAAATCTCGCAAGTGTTTTCGAGCCAATAAAATCTGCGGTAAAAATCAATGTGGAAGATTTGATGTAACCTACCAATACCTCACGCGCCCGGTATCAACATGCACGAACTGGTTGGGATAATAGCCGACACCGCCGGCCTTTAGCGATTTCGCGTAATTTCTGATGGCTGAAAACGAAACGCCCGGAATTTTTATATCCATCGCAAGCCCTTCCATGTGAAGGCTTTTTAGAGCCACCTTATGGCCCGCCCTGCGGAGACCGGAATTAAGGACAGGGCTTCTGTAACCGGATATTACTTCGATGTAGCCTTTTCCAAAATGGTCCTCTATGTCATCCACAAGCTCTATCAGTTTCAAAGACATCTCTTTTTCGATTCCGGTGAGGCGGCAGCGGAGGATATTATTAATCTCATCGATGCCCGAATTTAAATAATTGCCTGCATTATCCTTGTATTTTATCGAGGCAAATTCATGCGTGTGGACATTATAGATCGTTAAAATTCCGTCGCCTGCGTATCTGGAAACGTTCAGGTGCGCAAAAGAAGGCGCGGCAATTTTCATCGGCCAGCAAAAAAGAACGGCAATAACTGTAATTAATTGACTTTCATAATTACCTCTAACCAAGTTATCGGCGCACGGTCAATTTAGTTGCGTGTTTTTTTAGGTTTGCTCCGTGACGGGTGGTTATGGTAGAATAGGCCTAGTCAATGGCTAAAAAAGGTTCAGGCGGTTTGAAATTGCAATTTTTGGGCGCTACCGAAACGGTGACCGGTTCCAAGTTCCTCCTCTATAACGCATCCGCAAAATTTATGATCGATTGCGGGCTTTTTCAGGGCTTTAAGGAGCTCCGCCTTCGCAACTGGGCTCCGCTTCCGGTACCGGTCGTCGATATCAACTCGGTTGTTATAACTCATGCGCATATCGATCACAGCGGCTATTTTCCAGTCTTTGTGAAGCAGGGGTTCAGAGGGAGAGCATACGCAAGCGCACCGACCGTCGAACTTTGCAAAATCCTTCTGCCTGATTCAGGCTTCCTGCAAGAAGAAGACGCGGTCTTCGCCACCAAAAAAGGCTTTTCAAAGCACGCGCCGGCGCTGCCGCTTTATACTTACAGCGATGCCGTAGCGTCCTTAAAGTATCTGGCGCCGATTCCAAACGGGAAGCCGTTTGATCTTGGGCACGGAATAAAAGTCAAACTTATACCGGCAGGCCATATTTTGGGTGCAAGATTCGTGCATGTGACGTCAACAATTCCAAGCAACCGAACGATTCTTTTTGCCGGAGATATCGGAAGATATGATGATATCATAAGCAAGGCTCCGTCTACCGTAAAAGAGATCGATTATCTTGTAATGGAATCGACCTACGGCGATAAGATGCATCCGGAGGAGGATGTTTTTTCCCGGCTCGAGAAGATAATAAATAAAACGGTTGAAAGAGGGGGAAAAGTTTTAATTCCCGCGTTTGCGGTCGGCAGGACACAGGAAATTATTTACATAATAAAAAAGCTTCAGGCTAAAAAACGGATACCTTCGGATATTCCGGTGTATTTAAATACGCCGATGGGAATCGATGCCACGCAGATTTACCGCAAATATGCCGACGAAGAAAATTTTTTCAAACACGGCATAGACGAGGACTCTTTCCAGCTTCCAAACCTGCATCTGGTCCACACGCAGGAGGAGTCGAAATCGCTTAATTTGCTTGCAGGCCCCGCAATTATCCTTTCGGCGAGCGGCATGATGACAGGCGGAAGAATTCTGCATCATCTTAAAGCTTACGGGCCCGATGCAAAATCGACGCTTGTCCTTGTTGGCTTTCAGGCGGCGGGAACGCGCGGCAGGAACATATTGGACGGCACCAGAAGCATTAAAATCCACGGCCAGCCGATTGCTTTGAATTGCGACGTCGAATTTATCGATTCGATCTCCGCGCACGGAGATTATGAAGATATAATGCAATGGCTCTCCCTTTTCAACCGTCCGCCGAAAACGACATTTCTTGTGCATGGCGAAGAAAAAGCAACCGCCGCGCTCGCGGAAAGAGTGAGGGAAAAATTTCACTGGAATGTCGTGGTGCCGAAATATTTGGACGAAGTGGAGCTGAAATAAACAGGAGTCTTTTTATTCCACAAAGAATGTTTTTTCTTCTAGAACATTTTCGCGAAGGCCGATAATTTTAACGTCTATTTTTTGGGGCGCTGTCCTGATTATGGCAAACGACGGTTCGAACCCTCTGTTATCATCCATTTTAAGGTGGCCGGGGTTGATATAAATCGCGCCGTGCTTTTCGCTGATCATATGCTGATGTGTGTGCCCATAAAGCACAACCTTCGCATCGCCATCCTGAGCTGTTTCCGTCGGATCTATATCGCCTTCCAAATCGTGCTTGTTCAGCAGGAATGGTATTCCATCGAACTCGCGGATTATCCTGTTTGGCACATTTGGATCGGCATACTTTGCTTCAAATACGCCGGGCACGGTTATTACTTCGGAGCAAGCGGCTCTTAAATCTTCGGCATCGGTTGAATCGTCCCCGAGGTGGATGATTATTTCCGCTCCGAATTCTTCAATCATTTTTTTAGCCACAAAGCGCATCTCCGTCAAATGGCCGTGCGTATCGCTCATTATTCCAAGTATCATAAGTTGTTTGTTTTAGGGCAGACAGTATGGTATATAAAAAATGTTTGGTCAAGAGCCAACGCTCAAGCATAAAAAAATATGTCGCACACTATTTTAACCGATATTTTAATTGTTTTTATTGTTGCCGTGCCGGTCGCGTATCTGTTTCACAAGCTGAAACTTCCTCCGATTATCGGTTTCCTTGTGACGGGCGCTTTAATCGGGCCTGCCGGAATAGGACTAGTGCAGGATATTGATAGAATTAATTTATTGGCTCAGGTCGGCGTTGCGCTCCTTGTTTTTTCGCTTGGCTTGGAATTTTCGCTGAAGCATTTTCTTTCGTTAGGCATTTCATGGCAAAACGGCATTCTGCTTGGCCTGGCTCTGTCACTTTCCAGCACAGCAATTGTCTATTATATCCTTTCGCAGCAGCGTTTGATGGATTCTCCGCACGGTCGTATTGCGACCGGAATTCTTGTGTTTCAGGATCTTTCATCAATACCGATGATTGCTTTGCTGCCGCTTCTTAGCATGTCTTCAGGTTCTATCGACGGTTCTTTTATCTCGATTGCCGTTTTTAAAATTATAGCCGTTGCCGGAACATTTTTGCTTGGCCGGAGGTTTATTATTCCGTGGGTTCTGCACCGGATAACCCTTACAAGAAGCAAAGAGCTTTTTTTGGTTACGATTCTTCTTATCGCTCTGGGTTTCGGATTTTTAACAAATGAAATGGGCCTGTCATTCGCGCTTGGAGCGTTTCTGGCCGGATTGATGATTGCGGATACCGACTTCCGTTTTCACGCGCTTTCGGAAATCGCCCCTTTCCGCTACTGCTTTAACGGGCTTTTTTTCGTTTCGATAGGAATGCTGTTTCATCCCGCATTTTTAGCTTCGCATTGGGGGCTCATTGCCGTAATTTTGCTTGTTTTGCCGATCGGAAAGGCTCTTATTTCAACGCTTGCCATAAGCCTCCTCGGCTATCCGGTTAATGTCGCGGCAATGGCCGGGCTTTCGCTTTCACAGGTAGGGGAATTTTCGTTTCTAATTCTTTTAATCGCGAGAAAGGCGGGTGTCATTCCGGAGCCTTTATATGATTTTACGATTGCGGCCGCTTTTTTGACGATTTTAATTACGCCGGCGGTTATGCGCGCATCTCCGGCGCTTGTAAATTTTATTGAGCGCATTTTGCCGCTAAAATGGATCCGCGGAAGAAAACGCCTTGCTGCAATCAATGCGGAGGAGCTGAAAAACCATGTGATTATCTGCGGTTTTGGGCCTTTGGGCTCAAGCGTCGGGCATATTCTGGAAGAGGCCGAGAGGAAATATCTGGTCCTTGAATTAAATCCGGCCACGGTTAGAAAGATAAAAAACTTGCGCGGTGGAAGGCCGGTCTATCTTGGCGACGGAGCGAGCGCTGAAATTCTTTATAAGAGCGGAATTGAAAGGGCAAGCGCGCTGGCGATTACGGCGCCCGATTATATGAACAGCGTTTCGATAATAAAACAGGCGCGTATAATGAATCCGGAGCTAAAAATCATCACCAGAGCCAGGTTTCGAAGCCAGGTTTCGGAGCTTTACGCAGCCGGAGCGGATATTGTTATTTCGGAAGAACTGGAAGCAGGCATTGAAATGGGAAGATATATTTTGCTTCACATGGGTGTTGACGAAGCGACGATAGAACAATATATTCAGACTATACGCGCATTCGGCAGCGCCGATTTTTTCTAGTGCAGTGTCAAATAAATTCTTTTATACTGCGTTGCCCTTCTCACGAGACCCTCGACGTACATCTAAGTACG
>JACPAJ010000071.1:7407-14751 GCA_016180865.1 Deltaproteobacteria bacterium | reverse complement strand
AATTCATCGCATTCTTTTACCGCATCGAAGCCGAGCCTTTTTAAGAACTGGTCATCTATATCCCAGTCAAATAATCCGGCATTATGATTTTGTTCCGACAGCGCAAAAAGAATCGCGTTAATAAAATCTTCGCCAAGCGCGATTCCGAAGTTCGTGATTTCGGATGATGCAAGGACAGGCTGCGAGGCAAGGTAAGGTTTTTTTATATAGCCCGTTTCCGGAGACTTTAAATCTTCGGAAAATTGCGAATAATACTCTTTATTTCCAACCAAGGCGGGAACATCGCCCCAAATGCCGTTTTCGCCGACGCCGAATTGATTGCTAAGCAGATCGAGGCCTATCGGAACTACCCAGCCTCGATCGGAAAAGATTCCGTCGCATTTGCCGAGGCTGATTATTGGGTCAAGTGGCCCCTTGTTTTGGGGGCACCCGATTTGTATCGGCAGGCTCTTTATCTTTTCACGGATAAGATAAGTTAAGGCGGCGCTTCCGTCGCAGTAAAGCTTGTCATTAATTGCATCCAAAATGGTCATGCTGACTAAGCCCGTCTGGGCGTTGATCAGGTTCACTCCCTTGCATGCGTCTTCTACATCGTCATCACATCTGACAAATGATCCGCCTTCGGTTGCGCTGCCAAAAAAATCTTTAGGAACAAGAATAGCCGGTTTTTTATTATTGCAGGCATGCTTTGATTTGTATTCGCAATCCGTCGAAGGGCCGGTTAATATGAATCTTGGATTTTCTCCGCTTCTGTCGACTTTTATTTCAATGGGCGCAAATATTTTTCTAAAGGCAATCTTTAAAGGCATCATTTTCTTGTCCGGCGCACCGTCTTCATCCTGATCAAGGAATACGCTTGCCCATATTTTTACATTTTCGGCGTTAAGCGTAAAATTTATTGCATCCTGCTTGAATTCCACTCTTGGGATGTCGATTAATTCGATAACAGGCTCTCTTGTCAATTTTACGCCGTAATTCTTTTCTTCGCCCGATGAAGAACTGCGGCACTGCGGAATTTCATTTCTAATCGATTCGATTTCTTCCTTTACTGCTGCATCCTGCTCGGCGCCCTCGTTTTTTTCAAGTATTTGAGGCAGCTTTGACAGGAGTTCCTTGAACTCGTCCGATTTTAAGTAATTATTAAGGATAGAGCGGGAAATTTGAGTCAGGAAACTTTTCCCTACGCTGAAGCCGCCGGCTGTTTTAATGGCGAGATCTTCATTTTCCCTGACCTTTCCGTCTGCGGCAAAGGGACTTGCTATTTCCCCCCAGCCGAATGTGAACGGATATTTCTTATCGCCATCCTTAATTGTGCCGATATTGATGCCGGTTTCGGGCTCAAGCGACAGGCGGTAATATCCGTCGGCATCCGAACATATCTTTTGTTCCGCGTTTCTATTGAAGAGAAGCTTAACATTCGACTCCTCGCAGGATTGATTTGCCGCCGCGCCGAGTTTGAATGTAATATCTACGGTTGGATTCGTATCTGCTGCATATATTTTTTCGGGCGGTTTCTCCCAAATCAGGCCGCTTTTTCCTGCGTCATCCGCAGAAAACGGCGCCAGCTGAATTGTAGGGCATTTATCTGTTTTGTATCCGGTCGCTCCGTTGCAGGCATTGATAGTTACATTATTTGATCCGCTTTCAACCGGTATGCAGAAGGAATAAATTCCCCCGGATGCGGCATTTGTTTTTACGGTTGTTTTTTTTACGCTGCCGTCCGGGCCGTTAATGATATTTGTTGCGGTTATCTGCAGTCCGCCGGTTGCAATTCCGAAAAAATCGCATGCCTGGCAGGAATGGAGAAGATTAATTGTGATTTGAGCATTGTTTTGCGAAGGGACAATTTTAATATCGGAAACTGAAATTTTAGGCTCAACCGCTCTTGATGTTCTAATCTTTTCTTTTGCCGGAGCGCCGTTGGCTCTTGTGGCGGTGACGACTATCGTATATGGCCCGTACTTTGAGCCAAGCGGCACATTGATAGAAAAATAACCGGCGCTGTCCAGACAGTAGTCTGAAGTTGAATTCCTGCAGTCGGCCGTTTCTTTAGGCTTGGTAAAACTTATCTGCTTAAATTCGTTTGAATATTCATTTTGTATCGATGCCGTCAAGCTGGAAAGCGCATTGTTTTTAATATCGATTGTTCCGCGGAGTATTATATTTTCCTCAACCGTGCTTAAATCCGGAGTATTCAGGCAGAGAAAACCGGCGCCCGCTTCGCAGATTTTTGGAGCGTTCATCAGATTCTGGCCGCAGGATGAAACTTTGCCTTCCGCCGCAGCCGGTTCGGTTCCAGCAGTCATGACTCCGATGGCGTCAATCGCGTTGAACGCAAATACAGTTTTGCAGGCAATCAGCAATATTAATGATAATAAGCGTACACGCATATAAATATGCCCCATTAGGTTGTTCGGCAGATTCCTAAAAAAGTTGCTAACTTTTTTTAGCCTGTCATGCCCACGTCAATATGACAGTTAACGCCCACGCGATTATGACAGTGGGGCGGGTTGTAACCCATTGTTTTTAGTAGGCATCAATTGCAAGGACGTTGCAGATTTTGGGGGATACCAAGGCATGGGTTTGTCTATTTTCATTTGTCCATCGATTTTATAGGCGGCCATTTTTATCTTAAATTTGGCGACCTCGTTATTTTTGTAATGAATGGTGATTGCACCATCCAAAAGTTTATGCACCTCAACTGTAGCTTTGGCAAATGAACAACGAACATCAGAAGGCGGTATCTGTAGCGTTATTCCATCCAGCGAAATGGTATTATCGTTTTTTACCACCCGCTTATATTTCCAGCATAGTATGTGTTTAAGGTCTATATTTTCTGGAATAGGCCTCCATGCTTTTTCTTTATCCTTGGCCTCTTCCAATGTCTTGGCGTTTGCCAGCCTTAGCTCGCTTACAAGCCTGTCCTGATGTGTTCCGCCCGTGCGCTCTATGCGCCCTTTGGCTTGTGCGGAATGTGCGTATATTATTCCTACTCCTAATTCATTCATGGCTCTGCCAAGCTCCGTAGCCGGTCGTTTGTTCAAAAATTGCTCTTCAGGTGTCTGTTCTCGGTCTGTCCAAAAAATACTGTGACGATCTACGTAAATGCTTTCCGGAAGACCGTTCTTCGAAAAAATATCCATCGTTTGCTTGAAATACGCTTCTGTGGTCTCTGCCAGCTCAAAATGACCCCACTCCCTATTGGTGGCATCATCTGTTGCATGGATTAAGTCTAACCACATGATGCGTTATCTACCCTTTACATCCCCATCTTCTTTTGCTAATCAGCCGTAAATAATATGGAAACTCCGATGCTGAAGCAATATTGGCAGATAAAATCCGAAATTAAGGACGATAATACCATCCTTTTTTTCAGGCTGGGCGATTTTTATGAGATGTTTTTCGACGACGCCAAAATCGCCTCCGAAATTCTGGATATTACTTTAACTTCCAGAAATAAAAATAATCCCGATCCCGTTCCTCTATGCGGAGTTCCTTTTCATGCGGCGGAGGGGTATATTGCAAAGCTTCTTTCAGCCGGCAAAAAGGTTGCAATATGCGAGCAGGTTGAAGATCCGAAAACGGCCAAGGGAGTTGTCCGCCGTGAGGTGGTTAAGATTATCACTCCCGGCGTTCTAATGGAGGCCGACAGCCTAATAGCGTCCCGGAACAATTATCTTGCGGCAATTGCCTTTAACAAGCAGGTTTTTTCTCTGGCTATATGCGATGCCTCTACCGGCGATTTCAGGGCTACGGTCATAAAAGACATCTATCACCTTGCAGAAGAATTATCACGGATTGAACCAAGAGAAGTTCTGGTGGCAAGATCATTTTCCGAAGACAAGGTGTTTGGCGATTTGAAGCAAATACTTAATCATGCCGTTATAAGCGTGCTTGACGATCCATATTTTGATCCTGCCGAATGCCGCCAAATTATTTCTGAAAATGTGCCGTCAGACGCTTATTCGGCTGTAGGCGCCGTAGTTGGATATTTAAAGTCGACGCGAAAGACCAATCTTAATCATATAAGAACCGTCAAACCTTATAGCATCAGCGAATATATGGTTGTTGACGAAACCACAAAGCGCAATCTTGAGCTCGCAAAGACGCTGGCAGACGGATCTCATCATGGCTCTCTGGTCTGGCTCCTTGATAAGACGCGCACTGCAATGGGGGCGCGCACAGTTAGAAATTGGATCTTTTATCCTTTACAGAGCATCGGGGCTATTAACGAACGGCTGGATGCGGTAGAAGCGCTAAAGGATGACTTTAAGCTTGCGGAATATCTAAAAAACGATCTTTCCGTTGTATCAGACATAGAGAGAATCACAGCTCGCGTCGTGACCGGCGGCTCCAACGCGCGCGAACTAGTTTCGTTAAAGGATTCGCTGCGGATTTTGCCGAAAATAAAGGGTCATTTGAAAGATCGCACCGGTTACATCGGCAGGATAAGGGATGAAATCAATCCATTAACCGAGCTTGCCGAAAGAATTGATAAGGTTCTGCTTGACGACGCTCCGCTTTCGATAAAAGACGGAGGATTGATAAAGTGCGGTTTTTCTGCGGAGCTCGATGAGTTGAGGGGCCTATCCACAAGCGGAAAAGATTTTATCGCGAGACTTGAAGCGACCGAGCGCCAGCGCACAGGCATTAATTCGCTGAAAGTCCGCTATAATAAGGTTTTCGGCTATTATATCGAAGTGACTCATACGCACGCGGAAAAAATCCCGAATAATTATATCAGAAAGCAGACTCTTGTTAATGCAGAACGCTTTATTACTCCCGAGCTCAAAGAGTACGAAGAAAAAGTTTTGGGCGCGGAAGAGCGGATCAGGCAGCTTGAATATGAATTATTTTCTGAATTGCGCAATTTTGCGTCGTCTTTTGCCAGACAGCTCGCCAATACATCCGCCGGCATAGGGCGTCTTGATGCCGTTCTTTCGCTTGCTGAATCGGCAAATAAAAATCGCTATTGCCGGCCTTCTTTTTTGGAAAATGGCCGGATCAATATCACCGGCGGCCGCCATCCTGTTATAGAGGCGTTAAATCCGGCATCGCGTTTTGTCCCGAATGACATTAATCTGGATATGGATAAATGCAGGGTTATGATTATTACGGGGCCGAACATGGCCGGCAAATCGACGGTTATGCGGCAGACCGCATTAATTTCGCTGATGGCCCAGATGGGATCGTTTGTCCCCGCAGCTGAAGCCGAATTAAGCGTTGTCGATAGAATCTTTACAAGAGTCGGGGCCTCCGATAATCTTTTAAAGGGGCAGTCGACTTTTATGGTTGAGATGAATGAGACAGCCCAGATCCTTAAAAACGCTACCGAAAAAAGCCTGATATTGATTGATGAGATAGGCAGAGGGACTTCCACCTACGACGGAGTTTCGATCGCATGGGCCGTTGCGGAATACCTTCATGACAGCGTAAAAGCCAAAACTCTTTTTGCAACTCATTATCATGAGCTTACCGACCTTTCGCTTACAAAGAGCGCCGTAAAAAATTTCAACGTGGCAGTGAAGGAATGGAACGATCAGATTATTTTTTTGAGGAAGCTTGTGGAGGGCGGCGTCAATAGAAGCTATGGCATTCAGGTTGCGCGCCTTGCCGGGCTTCCTCAGGATATTATTGCAAGAGCGAAAGAAATTCTGGTAAAACTTGAGGAAGGGGAGGCGATTCTGAAAAATGACAATTCAGCGCAGATGCCTCTCTTTGGAAATAAGGATAATGCAAAGCGTTGCGGCGATACTTCGCCAGATGAAATAGCGGAGATAATAAAGAAGGTCGATACGTCGGTAATGACGCCTATTGAGGCGCTGAATTTGATTCATGAATTGAAACAGAAAATACTATAAACGGGGGATTTATGAAAATTTCGAGGTTTCTATTCGCTCTTGGATTAAGTCTTATTATATCGGCAGGCGGGCACGCCTTCAGCAAAACGGAAGAGACTTATGAAAATGCGCACAATTGCTATGTTGATTTAAAGGCCGATCCGGAAGCCCGGAAACTCCGCCAAAGCTGGGAAAAATGCATCGATCTTTTCGAGCGGGTGGCCAGGCAAGACCGCAGAATCGAGAGCGGAGCCGATGCTAAATTCAGCCTTGGCAAATTATACGAGGAGCTTGCGGAGAACTCAAAAAATCAGTCCGACTGGCTGAAGGCGGCAAAAGAATACGAATCATTTGCAAGGCAATATTCCAGAAATTCAAAAGCCGACGATGCCTATTTTGGCGCAGGAAAAATATACTGGCTGCGTTTGAACGATAAAGCCAATTCAAAAAGATGCTTTTCGAGGGTTGTTAAATTTTATAAAAAGGGAGATAAAGCCGCCGAGGCTAATAAATATCTTGCTGCGCTGGAGACGGGCATTCTCCCGAAGGATGCGGATGCGGTTTCTCAAGCCGGCTCAATCCAAGAGGCTGTAACAATAGTCATAGACCCAGGGCACGGCGGAAAGGACGCGGGAGCGATTGGCCCGAAGGGCACGGAAGAGAAAGATGTGACCCTTTCTCTTTCCAAAAAGCTCGCGGAGCAGATTAAAAACGATATAAAGGGCGCAAAAGTGTTTTTAACGCGCGGAAACGATGCCACTTTGACATTGGATGACAGGGTCAAATTCGCCAATAAGAAGCGCGCCGATTTGTTTATATCTATACACGCGAATGCGGCCGTTTCCAAAAAACAGCGCGGCGTTCAGACTTATTTTCTGAATAACGCAAGCGATGACGCAGCCAGAAGGCTGGCGGCTCAGGAAAACAGGAATTCGGGGCGAAAAGCTTCCGACCTCGAAAAAATAATTTCAACCATGATTCAAAATGCTTCCACCGAAGAATCTCGCATTCTGGCTAAATCAGTTCATCACAGGCTTGTAAAGGATTTGTCCGGAAAATATTCCGGCGTAGCCGACCAAAAAGTGAGGTCGGCGATGTTTTATGTCCTTGTCGGAGTCAAATGCCCTTCGATTCTCGTAGAAACATCGTATGTTTCCAATCCAAAAGAGGAGGCGAGGCTTAATAATAAGGATTACCAGGCTACCATCGCAAAAGCCGTTGCCAAAGGGCTGGATGAGCATTTGAAATCCAAGAAATCTCTGGCAATAAACCTCTAATTTAAATGGAGAGAGAACTTTTAATAGGCCTCGATGAATTTAAAAAAGGCCTCTCGGAAAACAAAAGCGCTTCATATCTTCAAAGAAGATGGACAAGCGCCGTCGACCATTTTGTCGCCGGACTCTTCAATTCATCAATGCATGCAGGCAGCAAAATGTCGGTGCTGGCCCTTGGAGGCTACGGCAGATCCGAAATGAGCCCGTATTCCGATGTTGATCTAATGTTT
>JACPAJ010000071.1:0-7393 GCA_016180865.1 Deltaproteobacteria bacterium | reverse complement strand
TGGAATTTAAAATTCGAAGCCGGCGGAGCGACGCGCACGCTAAATGAGTGCAGATCGATGTTTAACGAAGATATCCGCGCCCAGACGGCCATGATAGATGCAAGATTTGTGGCGGGTGACAGGGGGCTGGCGGAAAGTTTTTTTTCGCTGGTCAATCGGCAGATGTCGGACCCCAAATGGAAAAAGAAATTCATCAGATTAAAATGCGGCGAACAGAGCGAAAGAATTATAAAATTCGGAGGCTCCGTTTATATGCTTGAGCCGCATATAAAAAACAGCGAAGGCGGGCTAAGAGAGCTGCAGACCCTTAGATGGATTTCGAATAAAGAAACAGCTTGTTATATTAAACTTGAAGAAGATTCCGAGACGCTCTTTCTGATAAGGGATCATCTTCACTTTATAGCCGGCAAAAGGGAAGACAGACTCACTTTTGAGAACCAAAAAGTCGTGGCAGAGAGGCTTAATTGCACTCCGGATGAGCTTATGGGCCGTTATTACCGTTCGGCGTCGTCGATACATTTAAAGCTGGCGCAGGAAACCGAGCGTTTTCTGCCGCTAATTAAGAGATTATACGGAAAACTTAAGAGAGCGCGCGTTAAAAGATTGATAGGAAACGAGCCGTCGTGGCTCCGGCTCGTCGCCAATCGCGATATTTTAGATGATGCGCTGAAAATACTGCATGAAACTGGAGAGCTTAAAAAAATCGTTCCGTCGTTCAGAAACATATTCTTTAAATCGCAATTTGGAGCGTATCATGTATATACCGTCGATGTTCATTCCATTCTTACGGTAAAAAAAATTGTGCAGCTTGAAAAAGGCTGCGGCCCAAAAGGGGTTGCAGCCGCATACAAGGGATGCAGGAAAAAGGATATTCTTCTGCTGGCGGCTCTGCTTCATGACATTGGAAAGGGCGAAGCCGGAGAACATATAAGAACGGGCGCTGAAATGGCCAAAAAAGAAGCGCTTAATCTTGGGCTGCCCGAGAAAGATTCTGAAATGGTCGCCTTTCTGGTGGAGTCTCATCTGGTTATGCCGAAAATCGCCTTCTCGCGCGATTTGGCCGATTTTCATATCATAGAAAACTTTGCAAATTCACTGCCCGATAAAGCCCTTCTTAATATGCTGTATGTGTTAAGCTATGCAGACATTGCTTCAATCGGGCCCGACGTCTGGAATGATTGGAAAGAGAGGCTTCTGGGCGAGCTTTTTCAGGCAGCGCGCAAATATTTGTCAGGCTGCAAACCTGAAAAAAATGTGATCAAGCCTTCAAAAATTGCAGGGGCAGTTGCCGCCAGCAATGCCAGTATCCTTGAAGCAAGGCTTAGTACCGCCAAAAATGGCATTGTTCTGGATATCCTAAGGGTCCGGTCCGATTCCACAGGCCATTTGACGGAACAAACGTTCAGGCAGATAACGGCGGATATGGAGGCGGTTTTTAAAGGCGAAAAAACGACGGATGAGTTGATCTGCAGAGAATCGGTTCTGAAAAAAAAGGGGGCAGGCGTATCGCCGACAGTCGCTATAGACAACGATGCTTCCGTGTATTATACTGTGGTCGATATTAGCGCAACCGACAGGATAGGGCTTTTATATGACCTCAGCCATGTTTTTTTCAATGAAGGCTGCTCGATTGATGTTGCAAAAGCCCTGACAAAAGGAGATATGGCGGTAGATTCGTTTTATATTAAGGATTTTAGAGGGCAGAAAATATCTTCGATGCAAAAACTTGAAAAAATGAAAAAAGCCCTCGCGGGAGTTATATAAATATGTTTTGGGGAATAATCGTTTTTATTTCGGCCGTAGCGCTGCTTGTTTTTTTCTATGTGAAAGACCGCCATTATGAAAAAAAATCGGTTGCCGAAACCATGAGCGAAAATTTGTGGGATGAAATCGCCAAAGAACGGGAAGGCGCCATCGAGCGTTCAAAAAAATTCAAAGAAGCCATAGAGAAGGCAAGAAAATCGTTAAAATGAAGGGGCAGGGCCCTCTTTGGGATTTTGAGGCTGTTCAGTTTCAGAAGGGAGAGTTTCTCCCGGAGGCACGGTATTTAAACTTGGTTCGGCCGGTGCAGCCTGAGGCGGCGGCGAAATAAGGGACTTAACCTCAAAATTCTGCTTTGTCTTTGCCGCGTCATGCCCAAAAAGATCGCGGACGGTGATAGAAACTATATATGTTCCTCCCTGCGCGGATTCCGGAAGTTTTATGCTGTTTGTAAGCTGAACCGGCGATTTCGAAGGGACCACCTGATGATAATCGACGATATTTTCCTGATGGAGCCCTATGGATGAATCCGGATATTTGATTTCCAGATCTTCCTGAATCCATACCATTCTTCCGGAACGTTCATAGCCGTACACATCTGTGATGATAAATATCGTCTCGCCGGCAACAAAAACCGGCGGCGTGCGGAATGTATTTGCATCTCCGGCTGCAAAACGGACATGCGTTAAAGTCAGCTCTTTATACGCAGACTCTTCCGCGACTTCTCCCATGAATTCTATTGTCGGATAGAAGTTGAATTTAAATTCCGAGTGAATCAGGCTTGTTTCGTTCTGCAGGCCGAAGAAAAGCAGAATCGACGAAAGGATAATCCAGCCTCCAAGGGCAGCTCCTCCCTGCCATCTCCTTTTCTGGCGGGAGATGACAGTATCGGCAAGTAGATCGCCGAACCGCTGTTTTTTTGGGCTGAGCCAGATTGATAACAGGCCGAGCGGGTTAACATCAAAAAGCCTTACAAACGTGCGGATAACGGAAGAGGCGAGAGAGACCGATGAGCCGTCTTCATGGGTGATGGCGTATCCGAACAGCCATTTTCCGGGAGTCGAATGGACAAGGGGTTCGCTCAGCACGAAGTACAAAAACGGCACAAGCGGCGAAAAAAGCAGGAGCCATTTGCTTAACTGCTGTTCTTCCGGCGATAAGAGAAGCAGATAGCCAAATGTAAGAGCGCCGGCTATTGTAAAATCTATTATAAATGATAAAAATCTTCCGGATGCCGAAGCGATGACTGCCATCGTCACGGGATATTGAACTGCCGCTAAACCATGTTTTTTAATAACCGTTGTGCCGGCGATCATATCGCCGAGCCTTTGATGTTTTCTTGTCAATTCCATGCAGAAAAAAGGGAATAAAGGAATAATATAGTCGGCTAATCTGAAAACATTTCGGACGAATACACTGGACATTGAAGCAAACCCGCCGGTTTTATTGCGGACATACATCCAGCATAAGAATTTTCCGGGAGTTGTAAAAAAAACCCCCTCTAAAATAAAATAGTACATGAAGCAGATGAAAACAAAGATGCCGTGAAAGGCGAGGCCCTGCCAGCCGAAAGACGGAATCGGCCCGTTCCACGATCCATAAAAAGCGCGCCTGGCAAGCGTTCCAATAATAAAATAAAGATAGAAGAAAATTATTGAGTCGATGAAAAAAGCCGCAAAACGCTCCCTAAGCGTCGCTATGGTAGAACGCCGCTCAAAGGCTTCATCAGCCTGCGGTTCTTCCGCCTCTTTTTCCGCCAGCACATCGGAGACCTCGCCTATATCAACCAGTTCAGTCTCTTCAGCTCGAGTGTCATTATCATCGCTCATATATTATCTATCACTTCGCGCGCTAATACGGGATCGTCCGTAATTATTCCGTCGACTCCAAGATTGCAAGCTTTTCGAATTTCATCGGGATTATTTGCGGTCCATGTTATTAGCCGCCATCCCCGCATCCTCGCCAGCTTCACAAGAAATTTATTCGTGATGCTTATATGAGGATTTATCCCGTTAACTGCGAGCATATTAGCAAAAAAAACGGCATCTACAAAGAAAAAAGCTTTAACCCTCATAAGAAGTGAACGGTTTAAATGCGGAGCGATGCGTCCGATATTATATAAAGTTTCCCTGCTGAAAGACGATATTATAATTTCTGGAAGATTTTTCATGTCCGCAATAAGCTCAACTACTCTTGTTAGAAATCGCCTGTTTTGATGCGGCTGATGTTTCAGTTCAATATTCAGGAGCATATTCGAGCCGGAAAATAGTTCAAGCACTTCTTTAAGAGTTGGTATTTTTTCTCCGGAATAAAAGGCGTTATATTGCTTGCCTATATCCAGGTTTATGAGGTCAACATAAGGGATTTTGTGTAAATAAATTTCAACTCCGGTCAGTTTAAAGAGGTTATCGTCATGTATAACGACGGGCAGGCCATCGGAGGTTGACATGCAATCGAACTCCACGCCGTCAAGTTTAAGTTCAATGGCTTTGTTGAAAGACGAAATCGAATTTTCAGGAGCATATTTTCTAGCGCCGCGGTGTCCGATGATAAGAGGCCTGTTATTCTTCATATATCTTTCTGAGGAGTTTCATCAAAATAGCCGAGTCTGTATTGAACTAAACTGATCGCCGCTATTGCCGCGGTTTCAACGCGCAGAATAAGCGGCCCCAATCCGGCTGTTGCTATGCCGAGCTCTTTCGTTAATTTTATTTCTTCGGCCGTAAATCCTCCTTCCGGGCCTATTATGATAAGGGTCGAAGATGGCTGAAGAGAACATTTCTGCAAACCTGTGGAATTTTCCCCTTCCCAGAAGAGAATCTTGTTTTCAAAGCTGCCGCTATTTTTCAGCAAATCGCCAAATGATGTCGGAATTTCAAGAAGGGTGCTGAAGGCAGTTCCGCACTGTTTCTGAGCTTCCTCCACAATCTTTTGCCAGCGTTTAAATTTTGGCGAACTAGGCTTGGGCAAAGATCTCTCGCTTGCAACCGGTATTATTTTTCGGCATCCGAGCTCCACCGATTTTTCAAGAGCCCATTCGAACCGCTCCTGTTTTATCATGGCAAGGGCAAGCGTAATATCCGTTGTTTTTAAAGATGGCTGAGACTTTAAAACCAGTTTTGCCAAAACCAAACCCCTCGTAATTTTAGTTATTTCAGCTTTCCATCGGTTGCCCTTTCCGTCCGTCAGCATCAGCCAGTCATTTTCCTTTAAACGGAGAACTGTTGTAATGTGCAGGGCATCCTTGCCGGAAATCGTCGCATAGCCGCTGCTGATTGATTCTGGATTAATTAAGAACTGAGTGGTGTGGGTATGTTCGCGCCAGACGCTACGCTTCGTAGGCCATGTACGGCTCGCCTCCGTTTGCCTGCGCAACTCGCCCCTCGCCGCAAAGAAATTCTCATACAACAGCGGCTCGGGGACTCAGACAGGTGCTCGGCATCGCGCCTAATTTTTATCTTTAAAGGCTTATGGCACGACCACTTCGGCCCGAACTGCACCCTGCGGTGCAGTTCTTCGCCTACATGGCCTAACTCGCTCCGCCTGTCGCTTACATACCCAAGACCACCCTTGCCTCTCATTCAATGTTCTAATTAAATAACGTGAGGGCGCCATGTGGTGGCCTGCCGGCAGGCCTTCCTCCCGCTAATGAGGTCGTCCCTTGATTCGTAGGTTTGCCAGCAGCCGGATATCCGATAATACGCCTCATGCAAAAAATAGCTTTGGCGATGCCAAAATTGGGGCTGTCCGGCGGCAGGACCCGAAGCCTAAATCAAGGGTCGCCTAAAAGGTATTATGTCAAAGATCAAAAAGTGTCGATGAAGACACGTATAATAACTATTTGATTCTTAGTTAACATATGTTACAAATCATTTCAATGCCAACATTTAAATGCCCTCAATGCGGAGGAGAATTTCAAGCCGAGACCGAAGGAAGATACCATTGTCCTCATTGCGACAATACGATCGCTATTCATCTTCACATGCACGGCAAAATTCCGTGGGAATCATGGCGTGAGAAGGGGAGAGTCGCGGCGTTTTTTGAAACTTGGAAGCAGGTGATGAGCAATCCGGTTTCATTTTTCAAGAGAGTGCCTGTAAAAGGGAATTTCGTGCTTCCGATGTATTTTGGAATTATCTGCCAGTCGGTCGCTATAATTTTAATGTGGAGTTATCAGGCCGGATTTCATTCCATCCCTCTGATTCTTGACTATTCGGCGGCTTTTGGAGGGTATTGGCCGTGGACGGCAGCTCAAAGCTGGCCATCAATGACAATATTTTTCCTTGCGCTTTTAGTAGTCGCCCCTATTTTTGCCCTGATAGGAATATTATTCACCTCTGCAGTTTATCACAGCTTTCTTAAAATATTCAGCGGCGCTTCAAATACCTTTGAAGCCACTTTCAGGGCTGTCTGTTACGCGTCAAGTTCGCAGCTTTTGGGTGTGATACCTATTGCAGGTCCGATTATTTCCGGCGTATGGCTGCTTGTTTTAAGCTGCATCGGCATTAAAGTCATGCATCAGACATCCTATTTGAAAGCCATATTCAGCGTTATTATTCCTCTTGTTTTATCTTTTGTATTTATAGCCTTGATTGCAGTTATATTTTTCAGCGGTGCGATATTAACATGGATAAATTAGCGATTGGCATAGACCTTGGCGGCACCAACTGCAGGTTCGGAGCAGTAAAAGCAGACGGAACGCTTGTATGCCAGCAGTTGATGCCTGTTCCTAAGGATCGCTCTCACAAGGGGATAATAAGTTTTTTATGCAGCGGGATTGAGATGACGAAGAAAAAAGCGGCGTCTGAAAGTTCATGCATAGGCATCGGCGCTCCGGGGATTGTCGATTATAATAACGGTTCGATTGTCCGTTCTCCTCATTTTCGCGACTGGCACAATTTTGAATTAAGGAAAAACCTTGAGGCCGCATGTTCGCTGCCGGTCGCTCTTGATAACGATGCAAATCTTGTGGCGGCGGGAGAGGCTTGGCTTGGAGCAGGGCAAGACACAAAAAACTTTATATTGATCACTCTGGGGACGGGCATAGGAGGAGGGATCTGCATCGACGGCGAAATTTTTCACGGAGACAAAGGTTTTGCCGGAGAAATAGGGCATCAGATTCTTTTTTTCGACGGGCGCAAATGCGACTGCGGAAGCAAAGGGTGCTGGGAGACGGTTGTGTCCATTGACGGCCTGAGGCAGCTGATCGCCGATTCGAATGATCCAAGAAAGGAAAAATTTCTTCAGAAATATCATCGGGGCTTGGACAGCATCACTCCTCACGATTTGCACAAAGAAGCTTCCGACGGAGATATTTTTGCAAGCCTCATATGGAAAAAATTCGGCGCGTATCTTGGCGCAGGCATTGCTTCGCTGGTGAATATTTTGGGCATCCATACCGTGATTATCGGCGGGGGGATAAGCAATGCATGGGATTTTTTCATAAGCGCCGCGAAAAAAGAACTTTCCAAAAGAACATATGAAGAATCGTTCGAAAAAATTGTGATAAAAAAAGCGCTTCTCGGGGAGACTGCCGGCATTCTTGGCGCAGCTGGGATTGCGTTTAAGATGAAAAATAGTTGACTAAATGTGGTTCGGGATACTAAATGAAAAATTATAAAGCGGGCGTAGT
>JACPAJ010000037.1 GCA_016180865.1 Deltaproteobacteria bacterium | reverse complement strand
TAGATATTTACCAAGCCTTAATGTTGCTAAGATTGATCAAAAAGGACTGCAAAAGTTCGTGGGGAATCTCAAAACATTTCTTGAAGAGCATGACGATGTTATATTCAAAATTGGAGATTATAGGTTTGGCAATGCAGCAACTGGTATTGATAACACAGCCGGCCTGACAGCGAATTTTTTTAAAGCGCAGATTCCTCAATCCTTTTAATTCTATCCCTTAATTCGGCAGCACGTTCAAAGTCGAGTTTTTTGGCCGCCGAAAACATCTGCCGGCGGAGCTTTTCGATTTCTTTGGGAATCTTTTGCGGATCAATCGCTTCCTCTTCGGTTTTAATCTCCACATAATCCGCTTCATAAATAGAGCTTAATATATCAGTTATCTCCTTTTTTATCGTTTCAGGCGTTAGGTTATTATCTTTATTATATTTCTCCTGCAGCTTTCTGCGCCTGTCGGTCTCGGAAATCGCGCGCCGCATCGATTTTGTCAGCGTATCGCCGTACATAATCACTTCGCCGTTGATATTTCTCGAAGCGCGGCCGAAAGTCTGGATCAGCGAACGTTCGCTTCGCAAAAAACCTTCTTTATCGGCATCAAGAATCGCCACAAGCGAAACTTCCGGAAGGTCAAGCCCCTCGCGCAGCAGGTTTATTCCAACCAAGACGTCGAATTTGCCAAGGCGCAGATCGCGGAGCAGCGCAATTCTCTCCAGCGATTCGACGTCCGAATGCAGATAGCGCGCTTTGATATTATTTTCCTGCAGGTAGCCTGTAAGGTTTTCGGCCATTCTTTTCGTGAGAGTTGTGACTAAAACCCGTTCGCCTTGCGCGGCCCTCTTTGCGATCTCATTTTTAATATCTGGAATCTGGTTTTTTGTGGGCCTTATGCTGACTTTGGGGTCTATAAGCCCCGTCGGCCGAACGATCTGTTCGGCAATAAACCTGCCCGATTTTTTCAGCTCGTGTTCCGAAGGCGTCGCGGAAACATAAATGACCTGATTTGTCCGCGCTTCAAATTCCTTTGCGTTAAGCGGCCTATTGTCGCGGGCGCAAGGGAGGCGGAAGCCGTAATCGACAAGCGTATTTTTGCGGCTTCGATCGCCTTCGAACATCCCTCCGATCTGCGGAACCGTTATGTGGCTTTCATCTATAAAAAGGAGGAAATCTTTTGGAAAGTAATCGATCAATGTTCTCGGCGGCTGGCCTTTTTTGCGCCCGTCCAGATGCCTTGAATAATTTTCAATTCCTTTGCAAAAGCCGATTTCCTCCATCATCTCCAGATCGAAATTCGTCCGCTGTTTCAGCCGCTGCATTTCCAGAATTTTTCCGCCTCTTTCGAAAAACTTAAGCTGTTCTTCAAGCTCGGCCTTAATGCCGGCGATAGCGGTTTTCAGCCGTTCTTCGGGTGTTACAAAGTGGCTGTTCGGGTAGATGGCAATTCTGTCTATTCTGTCATTCCCGCGGAGGCGGGAATCTCCGGTCCTCACTGGATCCCCGCCTTCGCGGGGATGACAGGTCGATCCAGTTAAATAATCAATTTCCGTTATTCTCTCGATTTCATCGCCGAAAAATTCTATCCGCACGGCTTTCAAGTCTTCATAAGCCGGAAAAAGCTCCACCGTTTCGCCGCGCACGCGGAACGTTCCGCGGTGAAAATCGATGTCGTTGCGCTCGTATTGAATTTCAACAAGCTTTCTTAAGAGTTCGTTCCGCTCAATGGTCTGTCCTTTTTCAAGATCGACGTGCATTTTGGAATAATTGTCCGGGTTTCCAAGGCCGTAAATGCAGGAAACGCTTGCGACGATGATTACATCTTTGCGCGTTAGAAGCGAATGCGTTGCCGAGTGGCGGAGCCTGTCTATCGCGTCATTAACTGAAGAGTCTTTTTCAATGTATAAATCCTGCGCCGGCAGATATGCCTCCGGCTGATAATAATCGTAGTAACTAACGAAATATTCGACCGCATTTTTGGGAAAGAGCTGCTTGAACTCCTGATAAAGCTGCGCGGCGAGAGTTTTATTTGGGGCGATAATCAGGGCAGGGCGGCTGACGTTGGCGATAACATGAGCCATTGTAAAAGTTTTTCCCGAACCCGTTACGCCGAGCAGTGTTTGGTGCATGGCACCTTTCAGAATGCCGTCGCTGAGGCGCTCAATCGCCTTCGGCTGATCGCCCTTTGGCTGAAATTGTGTGACGAGCTTAAACACGAGCTATGTTTAATTCTTATAGCTGCTAAAAGTCAAGAATCAGAAAAGAAGGGGTCAGGTTTAACTTTTTAATCGGTATGTCATCCCCGTGAAAACGCCTGCCCGCCGGTGGGTCAGTGGCGGGGGGATCCAGTGAATACCATGAGATCCCTGCTTCCGCATTATAATAAGATTCTATTGCGAAATTGCTTTGGCCGCAGCCTTCAAATTTACAAGAGATCAGCATTTGTTTTTGCTGCGTTGGCAGGCATGCAGCCCTTCATGATTATCCTGTCGCGTAAAATTATATCAGCGCCTTCAGAAAGTTTAAATATGTTGGGAGAAGCACATTCTATTACAGTACTGCCATCCGAGCTCTTTATAGTGATCGACTTATTTATCTCAACGCGCTCCATGTGCAGGAAATATATTTCGGAATCGGCATTGAGGCTGATAACCGGGCGATTTTTATAGTCGCATTCGCCGTCTTTATTGCCGGAATTCCGTTCCTCATTTGCTGTTGTAATGGCTTCGCGCAAAGAACAGTAACCGTCGTTTCGCGAAATATCTCTCGCGATATTAACCTTGATGCATGTTTTGCAGCTTCTTTTGATAATTCGTAGACGGCCAAGGCCGGGGTTGGCATAGATGTCACTAAACGAAACACACAGGAAAAGGCCCAAAAACACGTATAAAAACGCTGATTTAAAAGAACCTCTCTTCATATGATTTACCCTCCTAATAGTATTATCGGCAAACCGGCAGAAAGGTTGCGTACTTTTTTTGTTACTTTATCTTCCATTCTGTTGTGCCGTCGGGCTTGTCTTTTAGCTCAACTCCCATATCGGCAAGCTGTTTTTTAACCGCATCGGCTTTGGCAAAGTCTTTCGATTTGCGGGCGGCGGCTCGGTCGGAAATAAGCTGTTCGACAAGGGATGTATCGACTCCTTTGGTGGATGTGGCCATTTTTTTGCGGCGGGATTGGTATTCGGCGGGCGCGCTATTAAACATGCCGAAGATATTGTCGAGAGTTTTTTGGATTTCGTGCCATTGGGAGGAGAGCCACCCAAAGAATTCATTGTTATCCCCGCGAAAGCGGGGATCCAGAGCATTTAGTTGCACTGGATTCCTGCTTTCGCAGGAATGACATGAACTATCCAAATATTTATTTGTTTGTCTCACCGCGTCAAATATCACTCCCATTGCGCCGGCAGTATTGAAGTCGTCGTCCATGAAGGCGGTGATACGATCTTCGAGTGATTCAAGGGCTTTTTGTAACTGTTTTTCAGTTGCCCCCTCAGCATTTACCCTCTTCCTCGAGGGGAGAGGGAAGGGAGAGGGTGAAAGTCGCACAGTCATCTCATAAAACCTGTCCACTGCGGCGCTTGCATCGGCCAAAGCTTGCGCGGTGTAATCCAGAGGCGAGCGATAATGGCTTGATATAAGGAAATAGCGGAGCGTTTCAAAATCATATTGCTTCAGCGTTTCACGGATGGTTTTGATGTTGCCGAGTGATTTGCTCATCTTCTCAGCATCGATATTTATAAATCCGTTGTGCAGCCAGTATTTTACAAACTGGCATCCGCATGCGCCTTCCGCCTGCGCCATTTCATTTTCATGATGCGGAAATATCAAATCCTGTCCGCCGCCGTGAATATCAAACGGCTGGCCTAAATATTTGCTGCTCATAGCGGAACATTCGATATGCCATCCCGGGCGCCCCTCGCCCCATGGACTTGGCCATTTCGGCTCGTCCGGCTTGGAAGCTTTCCATAGCGCGAAATCCAAAGGATCGTTTTTGTCTTCATCAACCGCGATGCGCGCGCCGGACTCCAAATCTTCAATATTTTTTCCAGAAAGCCTGCCGTAGTCCTTGAATTTCCGCACCGAAAAATAGACGCCGCTTTTTGTCTGATAAGCAAATCCGCGGTCAAATAATTTTTGAATCGTCTCGATCATTTCTTTGATGTGATCAGTTGCGCGCGGCTCGATATCCGGTTTTAAATTTTTTAACCCCGCCATGTCTTCGGCATATTCTTTAATGTAATATTCGGCCAGCTCCTTCCAGTCGCGCTTCTCTTTGCCGGCGCGGCTGATAATCTTATCATCAATATCCGTATAATTGCGGACGAATTTAACTTTGAAGCCTTTGTAACGGAGATAGCGGACAACCACGTCAAAAGCCACCGCCGCGCGCGCGTGTCCGATATGGCATGAGTCATATGCAGTAATTCCGCAGACATACATGCCGACATGTTTAGCCTTAATCGGCTTAAATTCCTCTTCCCTGCGCGTAAGAGTATTGTGAATTTTCATAGTTTCTAGCATTTAAGTGGCTAAGAGATGCTATGTCAAGGGAAGTTTTGTCAATAATTGTGAGAAGTTTGGCATTGATTTCAGCGCTGCTTCGATATAGCCTTTATGCAGGATATGGAGTATAAAATCGGAAAAATATTAAAGACGGTCGTTGCGCGGATCGATTCCGGAGAAGATTTGCTTTTGTCGCTTCAAAAGATTGCGGAAGAAAATAATATCAAAGCCGGACAGTTTAGCGTAATAGGCGGCTTGAAGCAATTTGCATACGGACTTTTCGAACATGGCGCATATCATAAAATTATTAAAGAGGCCAAGCGCTGCTGTTTTGAACTTCTGCCAACCGGCGGAAATATTTCGATCAAAGAGGGAAAGATTTTTGCCCATTGCCACATCATTGCTTCCGATGAAGAAGAGGGGCGGGCGTTTGGCGGGCATTTAATTGAAGGTTCAATTGTCTATCCCGTGGCGGAGGTTTTTATGCAGGAAGTCGGCATTGAAATAGAGCGTACATTCGATTCAAAAAGCAAATTTTGGCCGATAAAATTTTAACCAATGGGAGGAACTATGGCAAACACAACACTGGCGAAAGAAATTTGGGTAACGACGTCAAATAAAGTCGGAACCCTCGCAAAAGTCTTGGCTCCGGCAGCCGAGGCGAAGGTCAATATCTGGGCGCTATGCGCGTGGTCGGACAGCACCGACGATGCGGCTACGTTCATGATGATTACCGATAACAACGCCAAGGCGCTGGATGTCTTTAAAAAGGCCGGATTTAAGACAACCGAAAAAGAGGTTGCGGTCACAGTGCTGGAAGACAAGCCCGGCACATGCTGGAACGCCGCGCAAAAATTATCTCAGGCGGGAGTGAATATAAATTACTGGTATTATACCACCTGCGGCGGAGAATGCCCCGGCAGAATAGTATTCAGCACAAACGATAACGGCAAAGCGGTTAAGGTGTTAGGATAACATCGCAACCGCCTGTGCGGCTATGCCTTCGCCGCGGCCTATGAAGCCGACTCCTTCATTCGTTGTGGCTTTGACGCTTATCTGATCGATTTTGATGCCGCAGACTTTAGCGATATTTGTGCGCATTTTTTCTATATGCGGCGCAAGTTTGGGCGCTTCTGCTATCATCATGGCATCGATGTTAGTGATCAGTGAGTTGTGATCAGTGAGCAGAGATACAACCCGTTTGAGAAGATCCATACTGGAAATGTTTTTATATTTTGGATCAGTGTTAGGGAAGTGCTGGCCTATATCACCCAACGCGGCGGCACCGAGAAGGGCATCCATAATTGCGTGAACCAGCACATCGGCGTCCGAATGGCCGTCAAGGCCCATCGTGTGCGGAATTTCAACACCGCCTAGAATTAATTTCCGGCCCTTTATTAAACGATGAATGTCGTATCCGATGCCTACTCTCATCTTAGTTTTATGTCATTGCGAGCCCCTGTCTGCCGGCAGGCGAAGGGCGAAGCAATCTCCTGTATCCAACTGTGGTTATGGGGATTGCTTCGTCGCTTCTGCTCCTCGCAATGACAAACACTCCGCGATCTTTAAATCCTCCGGCGTTGTTATTTTAATATTCCTTTCATCTCCGGCAAGAACATAAATTTCATGTCCAAGGCGTTCGACAAGGCTTGCCTCATCGGTTCCATAGAAACCTTCCGACATCGCCTGACTCATCGCCGTTTCCAAAATATCGAACCTGAAAGCCTGTGGAGTCTGCGCCCGCCAGAGCGCCGCGCGTTCAACTGTTTCTACGATGCGGCCTTCGTTATCAACGCGCTTAATCGTGTCATTTATCGGCACGGCGACAATGCATGCGCCATGGTCAAAAGCTTCGGCAAAACACTTGTCGATGAGTTGAGGAGATATGAATGGCCTCACGCCGTCATGGACGGCCACGACTTCCGAACCGGCAGGAACGTTTTTTAAACCCTCAGCTACTGAGTCCTGCCGCTTTTCCCCGCCTCTTATAACCCACTTTACTTTGGGATATTTGTATTTTTTCAGGACGTCGTTTTTGACATAATCGATAGAGTCTTTATCGGTCACAAGAATAATCGCATCAACCGATTTGGCCTCGTGGAATTTATCGAGCGTATGGCAAAGAATAGGTTTCCCGGCAAGAGCCAGATACTGCTTTGGTTTGCCGGCTCTCATCCTTTTGCCTAAACCCGCAGCTGTGATAATTGCGATATTTTTCATCCGGAGGGAATTTGATTATTCTTCAAATATTCCGTCGATTTTTTCCGCAACTTCCTGTTCCGTCAGATCCTCGGATATCGCGAGCTCTTTTACGATAAGATTTCGCGCCGTATCGAGCATTTTTCTTTCGCCGAACGACAGCTCTTTCTGAAAACGGAGCAGCATAAGGTCTCTCAGGACTTCCGCTATTTCATAGATCGAGCCCGTGCGGATTTTATCCATATATTCGCGATAACGCCTGTTCCACGTCTGATTGTCTATCGATATATCGCGTTCGCGCAGGATGCTGTAAACGATATCAACCTGATCTTCGTCTATCACTTCACGCAAGCCGACATTTTTTACATTGGTCGTAGGCACCATAATGGTCATGCCGTTGTCCATGATTTTCATTATGTAAAATTGCTGCTTGTTTCCGCTGATTTCACGGTTTTCGATCGAAGAAATTTTTCCAACGCCGTGAGCCGGATAGACTGCAATATCACCAACCCTAAATTTGCTTAAAGCTTCTCGTTCCCTCTTCATCCCTGACTCTCCTTTCTTCTCCCACCACTACAATAAGCAGACCCTATTCTGCTTAAATTTCAATTAGTTATCTGACGTTCAATGCTAAAAATGAGTGTCACTATTAGCACAAATTTTAGTTATCGTCAAAAAAAAACCCCTTTTTTTTCAGCGAATAAATATATTTATATTATCGTTAGTTAATGGCTTTAATATAATCATTCACAATTC
>JACPAJ010000152.1 GCA_016180865.1 Deltaproteobacteria bacterium | reverse complement strand
TTTGGGGATAAAATTTTAAGTCATTATAAGTATTTTCAAGAACGGCGTCAGAAAATCGAAGCTACATTAGCAAAATATAGTAGTTGGGAAGTTTTTATAATTGGTTTACTAAGACTTACCCCAGCTCTTGTACCCACTACACTAGCGGCCGGAATTTTGGAAGACATCATTCCGACTGGCGAAGATGCCAATACGCCGGTTGGCAAAGATACCCCAGCTGGAAAAGACACGCCCGTCGGCGAAGATACTCCGGCTGCAAAAGACACACCGCCGGTTGGCAAAGATGCACCATTAGATATCGCCAAACCGGCGGATACTGTTTTTGGACCTGATACATTTGATGCGCTGTCTGTTAGCGATGCGGCAAATGCTGCCGATACGGCAGCCGATGCACCCGGAGCCGATGATTTAGCATCTCCGCTGGATTTGAAATCTCCGGCAGATTCACAAGCGCCGGCTGACCTTCCGGCAGACGCACCGGTGGCTGTGCCAGGCGATTCATCGGTCTTTCAAATTAAGGACGAAGATTCGCCGGTTACGCTTGACGCTTTTTTGAGCCATAAAAATGATCCCATAAGCATGACAGTTTCGGGAAACAACGCACTGCCGGATACTGTAATGGGCGGGAAGCTTGTTTGTTCTCCGGACCCCGATATTTTTGAGGAGGGAATTTTTGGAGCATGGAACTGCTATAAATTCGGCGAACTAAAAGCCGCCATTATCGGAACAATTTATGACGGAGCAATTGTCATGACATTTCCGGAGTCTTCGGCTGTCGGCTTTGAAGAGTGCGATTATTCATATCACAGTCCATGCGCGGCGGATGATGTTAATCAATGTGTAGAACCGCCGGCATTGTAATATTGTAAATGAGAGGTAATTATGAATTTTAAAAAACTTTTTCCGGCAATTATTTTTTGCCTGCTTGCATCGTCAGCTTATGCCGCAGATTGTGTGGTTAAAAGCGCTGCAGCCAGCGGCGTTGACACCTTTGCCACTCATGCGGCAAACAGTGCGTGCACAAAAATTACGTTTGATTCAACTGCAATGGGCGCGCAGATAATCACTTTAACAGCCGGAGTTTCCCTTAAATATAATAACATTGTGATAGACGGAGGCAGCGAAGGAATTGTGATAGAGGGAAATTTTGATCCGAGTTTGCCCCTTTTGAGCACAGCCAAATCAAATCTGACGATTAAAAACCTGACGTTTGAGCATGCGGGCGGCTTATGCATTGCGATTACAGGTTCTAATAACAAGGTTTTAGAAAACGCATTCCTTGATTCAGGAACGGGAATTAAAATAACCGGAAAAGGAAATAAAATTTCCAAAAATATTTTCAGCGGCATCACCGAGCGGGCTATTTTTCTGGCTTCAAGCGGCAATAATAATTTTTCCGCTCCTACCGAACTTTCTGCGATTCTAACATATCCGGAGGTTTGGACTCTTACGGGGAATGCAAACGGCGCAACGCAGGTAGAACTTTATTTTGCGGATGAAGGTTATCCCGGCATTCCTCAGGGAAAACATTTGAAATCAATCTTCCAATAAATGATTTTCCGCCCGAAAAACAATATACGCTGATTGCAATTAAGGATAACGGCGACACATCGGCTTTCAGCCCGAATTTTATTGCTAAAGATTCGGAGCTTTTTTTCTCAAATTATCCCGACTGCGAATCAGCCGCATGGCTTTTTGACGGCACAGGCAACTGGTATGGCGATGCGGATGGCGATCTGCTTTTAAATATTCAGGAAGATGTCGATCAAGATTGTGCTGGGTCTTTAAATGAGACAAACCCCGTTGATTCAGATTCCGACGATGATGGCCTTTCCGACTCGGAAGATAACTGTCCGCTCATTGCAAACGGCAATCAGGCCGATACGGACGGCGACGGCGTTGGCGATGTCTGTGGTGCAGATGCCGACGCAGACGGCTTATATAATGTTAATGATAATTGCCCTTTGATATCAAATTCGTCGCAAAGCGACATCGATGCCGATGGTTTAGGCGATGCATGCGATATCGATAAAGACGGCGATGGAATTGCGGATGCCCAAGACAACTGCAAAGACGTTGCAAATTCCGGTCAGGAAGATATCGATGGCGACGGCGTTGGTGTCGACTGCGATGATTCGGAAATTATAGTTGTGCCTCCTCCGGAAGGACCGAAAGAAAATCCCGCTCCAATACCAGCAGAGCCGACCGGAGAAGATCCGGCAAGCGAAGGCTCCAGCGGCGGATGCAGTTTAATTAGATAGCGGCTCGAATCTGGCCTGAAAAAAGCGCAGATCTTCCGGCTCGAAAACCATTTTTAAGCCTTTGATGCCGCGTTTTTTATCGTAAAGTTTTATCACCGAATCGGCGACGACATCCATATGGGAATTGGTGTAAACGCGCCTTGGAATGGTTAATCTTACAAGTTCGAGTTTTGGATATTTATGATCGCCGGTTTTTTTATCCCGGCCTGCGGAAACAATGCCGCGTTCCATTGATCTGACGCCCGATTCAACATATAATGCCGCAGCCAGCGCCTGGGAAGGGAACTGGTTCTGCGGAATATGGGGCAGAAATCTTTTGGCGTCCACAAATACCCCGTGCCCGCCGATTGGAACGACTATCGGAACGGAGGCTCTCTGGAGCTTGTCTCCAAGGTAACGGACCTGAGATATCCTCCATGACACATGGGAATCCGTATCAACCGATTCGTGGATTCCTCTTGCAACAGCCTCCATATCGCGGCCGGCCATTCCCCCGTAAGTATGAAGACCTTCATAAACAACGCACAGGTTTCTTGCTTTTAAATAAAGGCTTTCATCGTTTGTCGCCAGGAATCCGCCGATGTTAACGAGCGAATCTTTTTTGGCGCTCATTGTGCAGGCATCCGTATATGAACAGATTTCCTTGACAATCTCTTTAATCGATTTATTTTGATAGCCCGCTTCGCGCTCCTTAATGAAAAAAGCGTTTTCAACCGTGCGGGTGTTGTCCAGCACTACTTTGATGCCGTATTTTTTGCTGAATTCTCTCAGTTCCCTCAAGTTCGCCATAGAAACAGGCTGGCCGCCGGCCATATTCAC
>JACPAJ010000036.1 GCA_016180865.1 Deltaproteobacteria bacterium | reverse complement strand
CGCCGGCAGACAAGGTTCCTCCGCCCAGCAGAGAAAGGATAATATCAACTTCCGTTGTCACCAAAGACGGCCAGACAGTTGTTTTGGGCGGACTTATGGAAGACAATACAAGCACGGATAAAACCAAAGTCCCTTTGCTCGGCGATATACCCATATTAGGCAACCTTTTTAAAAGCACCGTGCAGAAAAGCGATAAAGTCAATCTTTTGATTTTCATTACGCCGCATATTATAAAAGACACCTCAGATTTCTCCACTGTGCTGAAGCGTAAGATAGAGGAGAGAAATAAGTTTATTGAAGATAATTACGGCCGGAAGCAGCGAACCGCCATTCGTGAATCTATAAGAAGGCATCGCGAAGATCTTCTGGAATTTAAGGGGACTATTGAGGGGGAACCGGCTGCTGCGCCGGCGCCCGCTTCAACCATAAGGCAGCCTGTGATAACTGCGCCGCCGGCTTCGCAAACAGAGCTTGGAGAAACTACTAAAGTCCAGCAGCCGCCAAAACCGCTTGCAATAGTTGCGGAGCCTCCCGCTCCTTCTCCCGCTGCCGCCAGTCCATCGCCTCCCGGAAGGGTGAAAGCGCCGGTAATTACGGTTCCGCCTCCTGCGCCGGGAGCAAGGGGAGATGAACTCGATTTGGCATATTAATCATTATGGAAGAAAAATCGTTAGGAGCCATACTGCTGGAGACTACGAGCTTAACTGAGGAACAGCTTGAACAGGCTCTGACCGTCCACAGGGAAAAAGGAATTAAGCTCGGCGATTCGCTGGTCCAGCTAAAATTTTTAAGAACCGAAGACATTTTAAAGGCCCTTTCGATTCAGCTTGGGTTCCCTTATGAGAACAGAATCAATACCGATGAAATTCCGTCGGAATTGTTCGCAAATCTTCCTATAAATTACGCAAAAAAAAATGAGGTTCTGCCTCTCCGGAAGGAACAGCAGGCGGTTGTTGTCGCGGTTGCAGATCCCACGAATTTTTACGTTATCGACGATTTAAGGACTCTTTTCGGCACTGATATTAAGCCTGTTATTGCAAGCTCATATGAAATAGTAAACGCGATTAATACCGTTTATAACAGAACATCTGCCGCCGGAGAATCTGGAATAGACGAGCTTGACGAAAAAGCGGGAGAAATAGACGCCGATTTCAACGAGCCTGTCGATCTGCTGGATGCAACGGATGAAGCGCCTATAATCAGGCTTGTAAACTCACTCATGTTCAGATCGGTTAAGCAGAAAGCAAGCGACATTCATATCGAACCCTTTGAAAAGGAGCTGGTTGTAAGATTTCGAATCGACGGAGTTTTGTATGATATCATAAGCCCGCCGAAAAGGACGCAAAACTCGATTATTTCCCGCGTGAAAATCATGGCCGGGCTGAATATTGCCGAAAAAAGGCTTCCTCAGGACGGCAGAATCAGGATAAAAATCGCCGGAAAAGATATCGATATCCGCGTTTCGACCATACCGACGGCCTTTGGCGAGAGCGTTGTCATGCGTTTGCTGGATAAGAGCAAGGTAATGCACGATTTGAATTCTCTCGGCCTGCAGGGGAAAACGCTCGAATGGATGAACGATTTAATAACCCGAAGCCATGGAATCATACTCGTCACTGGGCCTACAGGTTCCGGAAAAACCACGACGCTCTATGCCGCGCTTTCCAAAATAAATTCAAAAGATATAAAAATTATCACCATTGAAGATCCTGTGGAATACCAGATTTCGGGAATTAATCAGGTGCAGGTAAATCCCAAAATTGAGCTTACATTTGCCGCAGGGTTAAGGGCATTTTTGCGCCAGGATCCGGACGTTATAATGGTAGGAGAAATTCGCGATAAGGAGACGGCGGAAATTGCCATACAGGCCTCTTTAACCGGGCATCTTGTGATAAGCACTCTTCACACAAACGATGCGCCGGCAACGGTCACGCGCCTTATCGATATGGGGATCGAGCCTTTCCTTGTTTCGTCTTCGATTCTCGGCGTCATAGCCCAGCGCCTTGTAAGAACCGTATGCCACGATTGCGCTAAAAAATATACGCCGACGCCGGAAGAGCTGGCGAGAATCGGCATTGTTACGGACGATTTGAAGGGGAGGCAGTTGTATAGAGCCGTTGGCTGTCCGAATTGCCTGGAGACGGGATACACCGGACGTTTGGCCATATATGAGTTCATGATTATGAATGACGAAATCCGCGCCGAAATTATGAAAGGTTCGGACGCCTCAACGATAAGAAAGGTTGGAGTGAAAACCGGCATGACCACTTTGATGGGCGATGCCGCCAGCAAAATCTTGCAGGGTCTTACAACCATTGAGGAGATATTAAGAGTCATACAGGAGAATGCATAATGCCCGTATATGCTTACAGCGGAATAAACGATAAGGGTAAAAAAGTTGCGGGGTCGGTGGACGCAGAAAATGAAAAGGCCGCGCGATTAAAGCTCAGGAAGATGTCAGTGTTCCCGACATCGCTTGTTCTTGGCGGGACCGCCGCTTCAGCTAAAATCGGCCTTTCTTCAAATATCGATTTCAGCAAAATGTTCGTCAGGATAAAACTGAAAAGCTCCGCACGATTCTTTCCGAAATCCGCCAGAAAGTGGTTGAAGGCGCTAAATTTTCGGAATCGATGCGCCAATATCCGAAAGTATTTAACGACATGTATATAAACATGGTGAATGCCGGCGAAAACAGCGGTTCGCTGGATATCGTTCTTTCAAGGCTTGCGGATTTTATCGAAAATCAAAGTAAAATAAGAAGCAAAGTGATCGGAGCCATGATTTATCCTATCATCATGGGCGTTGTGGGAGTCGGTTTGATGACTGTTTTATTGACCTTCATGGTTCCCAAAATGACATCGATATTCAAGGGGCAGAAGATGGTTCTGCCGATGCCGACCCAAATTTTAATATTTGTGAGCGATATTTTTTCCAATTACTGGTATCTGCTTCTTATCGTAACTGTCGGCGCTGTTATTCTTCTTAAACGATGGTTTAAAACGCCTGCCGGAAGCGAATACCGCGACGCCCTTATTTTAAAATTTCCGCTTTTCGGAAATTTATCGCGTATGGTTGCCATATCGCGCTTCGGCAGAACTCTTGCGACGCTTTTAGCCAGCGGCGTGCCTATGCTTTCCGCCATGGACATAGTAAAAAACGTGGTCGGAAATCTTATTCTTAAAAAATCGATTGAAGCGACAAGAGACAGCGTCAAAGAGGGAGAATCGATAGCCGAACCTTTAAAAAGAAGCGGGCAGTTTCCGCCGCTTGTGACGCATATGATATCTATCGGCGAAAAGACCGGGTCATTGGAAAAAATGCTTGAAAGAGTCGCCGATACGTACGATTCAGAGGTTGATAACGCTGTTTCAACAATGTTATCGCTTTTGGAACCGGTGTTGATTATGGTAATGGGCGGAACGATTACTTTTGTGGTTGTATCGATTTTATTGCCCATCCTGCAGATGGGCGATTTGGGTTCGTTGGGAAAGTAGCAATTAAGGCGAGCGAAAATAAGGAGGGGAATATATGAAAGCAAAGAGATGGGGGATGATGTTTGGACGCGCAGGCCAAAGAGGTATGACGCTGATAGAAATATTAATCGTCATCACCATCTTGGGCCTAGTGATGACGCTGGTCGGAAGCCGGGTCGTCAAGCAGTTTGGCAAAGCAAAAATCAAGACTACGCAGCTTGCCATGCAGCAGCTCTCGCAGGCAATAACAGAGTATCAGATGGACAATAATAAAATTCCCGCCGGTAGCGACGGTCTAACAGCGCTCGAAGGCGAATATATGGAAAGCCTTCCAAACGACGGGTGGGGGAATCCTTTTCACTACGAAGTTCCCGGCGAGGGCGGACGGCCATTTGATATCACATCAGACGGTCCAGACGGCACTCCCGGAACCGAGGATGACATCCGTCTTTCCGCAATTAAAAGATGATTTCACGAATAAAGCCTGTTATGGCCCGACGGATTATTTCCGGGAAGGGGTTTACCCTCCTTGAAATGATGATAGTAGTCGTGCTTGTCGGTTTTTTGGCTTTTCTGGGCGCCAACACTATCAGAGGGTCTTTCAAGTCAAAGTCACGGGAAATTTCGTGGCGGATGGCAAGCACTATCCGTTACCTGTATAATTCCGCGATTACCGAAAACAAGACATACAGGCTTGTTTTTGATTTTGAAAATAATTCCTACTGGGCAGAATCGACCTCCGAAAGAGTTCTTCTTGAAAAAGGAGACGCTGAAAAAAAGGATGAGAAAAAGGATGAGAAAAAGGTTTCTCCGGAGGCAAAAGAAGATGCTGAAACTACTTCCAGCGATGAAAAAGCGGAAGGATCTGAAAAAGTGACGCAGATAAGTCCGACGGAACCAGCTTTTGGCCCTGTAGAATCGGCTTTAATGGAAACGCGGGCGCTTCCAAACGGCATTTTTATAAAAGATGTTTATACCGGAAAAACGGCTGCAACGTCAGGAAAGGCATATATACATTTCTTTCCAAACGGATTTGCGGAGAGGGCGATCATAAATTTTCGGGATGATTCTGATGAAAAGCATGTGTCTATAAGAATTAACCCTTTCAACGGGGAGACGGATGTGAGCCCCGAATACAGAACAGCCGAAGGAACTAAATGAGATTAAAAGGGTTTACATTGCTTGAAGTAATGCTTGCGCTGGCTGTATTTGCGTTTGCCATGACAGCTTTAGTCGGCTTTAACGCAAGAGGATATGTAAATGAGGCGAGAGCAAGAAGACTGAGCAGCGCCGTTGAGCTTGCCAGAACCAAAATGGTCGAGTACCAGCTTGAAATCGAGAAAGGGACCGCCAAAGGCGAATTTCCGGAAGAAAAAACTGAAGAGGGGGCATTTGAAAAACCGTTTGAAGACTATAGATGGAAAGTTGAAGTAAGAAAGGTTGAGCTGCCGATGCCTCCGATCAGTGAAGAGGAGGGCGGAGGCGGTGTGCAGCAGATGATGCAGATGATGACTAAACAGATTTCGGACGCCGTAAGAGAAATAAAGCTTACCGTTCAATGGAATGAAATGGACAAGGAAAGGTCGTTTAGCGTGACTACCCATATTGCAAAGTTGTGAAGATAAATATTAATATGCGAAAAGGTTTTACATTGCTGGAAGTTCTTATTGCGGTTTTCGTGCTGTCTATAATGTCCTTTTTAATATGGCAGATTACTAACAATACGTACAGAGGAACCGAAAAGGCGGGTAAATACGACGAAGTCTATCAATATGCGCGCGTGGCCATAAAAAGGCTTAATGATGATCTTTCAATGGCTTTCCTCGCAGGGCCGAATTTGAAGGGAAAACAGCAGGACGGCACGGTGACTTTTGAAACTACATTTGTGGGCGTCAATGAAGGGGATGCCGACAAGATGAATTTTACAAGCCTTTCCAGCGTCAGGCTGGTTGCAGATGAGAGAAAATCCGATCAAATCGAAGCCGGTTATTTTATTTCGCCATGTCCCGAAGCGGAAGAGAGAATAAACTGTCTCATGCGCCGCGAAGCAGCGGTTATCGATACTAAAAGCGACGAAGGCGGAGAATCGTTTCCCATCGCTAAGGGAGTAAAAAGATTCAACGTTGAATATTATGATTCCAACAAGCAGGAATGGCTGGACAGCTGGAATTCGAAAGATCCGGCGCTGGCAGACAAGCTTCCAAGAGCTGCAAGAATAACGCTGACGTTTTATGACCCAAAAAATGAGGATGAAGAATTGACTTTTGTAACATCGGTAATGCTTCCGCTTGCAAACGGAGCCATTGACTTTTAAGATTATGAAATCGAGCCGCGGAATAGCTTTAATGATGGTGATTTCGTCGATAATGCTTCTCAGCATGATTGTGCTCGAATTTGTCTTCAGTTCCAATGTCAGCTACAAGCTGGCTTTGAACGAAAAGGAGCGCCTGCAGGCCTATTTTTTGGCCGAATCGGCTCTTAATCTGATGAAGATCGAATTAAAAATCGACAGGCAGCTGAAGTCGGCTATTTCGTCGAGCCCGATTGCTCAAAACCTGCCGATTGATCTCTCCATGCCCATGTGCCAGCAGTTTCCTTTCTCCACCGGCCTTATTCGCGCCTTTTTTGTGGGCGGAGCCATGCCTCTCATGAAAGGCAAGGAGGGCGGCGAAGAGGAAAAGAGCAAGTCGGCAACTGTATTTGAAACCGAATCCGCCGAGGAATTTTTGTCATTTGACGGCGACTTTGACGGCTCCTGCGCCGATGAACAGGGGAAATTTAATTTGAATTATTTTGCCGGGCTGGACCCGATGCAGCAGACGCTTTCAGGCGTTAACCCGTACGATATGTACAAAATAACGCTGATTAATTTTCTTAAAGGAGAAAAGTTTAAAAAATTGTTTGAAGGAATGGAACAGCAGAAAATCGCGGAGATCGTCAGAAACATTGCAGATTGGACGGATAAAAATGATATAATAAATGATATCGGGCTTGTTACGCTTGGGCAGGAAGGCAGCTTATACAAAGGCGAAAATGCCCCCAAAAACGTGAAATTCCTTTCGTTGGATGAGGTTCACATGGTTGAAGGCGTCGATGACAGATGGTTTACGCCTATAGAAGATATGTTCACAGTTTACGGTGAAAACAAAATCAATGTCTGTGTGGCCGATGACGATGTCGTGTGGGCTTTAATCGTCGCATATGCTTCTCAAAATCCCAACATTCCGCCCCTTGACCCCAAAAATTTAGAGGTTAAAAAGAAGTTTGTGGACGCCTTGAAGCTAAGTTGTGGCGGAACGCAGCCGCAGGCCTCAAAAATCGCTTCGGATCTTGACGCGGCTCTTGGAATAACGTCTGCCGAGGGAGGCGGAGGAGGCGGCAAATTTGCGGAGATGATAACGACTGAAGCGAGGTATTATTCGCTAAAATTAACGGGACAAGTGGGAGAAACTGTGGTAAATATCAAAACAGTTTTGGATATAAAAGATCCGGATCCTAAAAAATGGAAAATGCTGTATTATAAGGTGTTTTAATCATGCCACAAACCATTCTTGGCATAGATATCGGGAGCTATTCGATAAAAATAGCCCAGATTAAAAGGACTTTTAAAAGTTTCGAACTGGTAAAGTTCTACGAGCATGCTGTTCAATACAGCGAACTTTTGACTCCCGAAGAAGCTACTTCGGCGGCGTTGACTTCAATAATTGAAGATAACGGGCTTGTCTGGGATCAGGCGATTGTGGGGCTTCCCGGCCAGTATGTTTCGTCAAGGCTTATTTCTCTTCCTTTCAGCAATAAGAAGAAAATAGATCAGACGATTGAATTTGAGCTTGAAAATTATATACCATTTGAGCTGGCCGATGTTGTTGCCGATTATCATATCGTGAAATCTTCAAAAGATTTGTCCAAAGTGCTGGTCATGTACGCTCCGAAAGGCCAGTTTGTCAAAATCCTTACGCTGATTGAAAACGCGAATATAGATCCGCGCATAGTTTGCGTTGAGGGGGTTGAGTATGTGAATCTGGTGAATCTCGGAATGGTTCCGCCTGAAGGAGCGTTTTCGATAGTCGATATCGGCCATAAAAAAACCACCATTACCATTTGCAAAGGCAAGGGGCTTACATATACAAGAACCATAATGCTTGGAGGATGGCATTTTACCGATGCGATCGCTAAAAAGGCCGGCGTTCCTTTTGAAGAAGCCGAAAAACTGAAAATTGAAATGGGGCAGGTGAGCACGGAAGAAGTAGAAACTTTGGATTCAGTTTCCAAACAGGTATTTGATGCTATCAAAAAAATCGCAGATGAACTCTCTCTTCACTTAAGGCAGACATTTTTCTCGTATCAGGACGAAGACGGAGCGGCGGTAAACGGAATTTATCTCGCCGGAGGGACCTCGCGGCTTCCCGGCATAGACAGATATCTTTCGATAAGGCTCAAGCAGAATGTCGCGTTTCTCGACTGCCTGGAATTTCATTTCAGCAGACTTGAAAACAGAGATGTCCATCTGCAAATAATTCCGCAGGCTCTTGCGCTTGCCCTCCGCGGAGTGGCGCCGGCAGGATTGCCCGAAGTAAATTTCAGAAGAGGGGAATTCGCATATAAAGGGGATGTCAAGCAGATAGGCGGCGGAATCAGAAGAGCCGGCATAGCAGTTGCCTTTGTTGTTCTGCTTTCTATTTCTTACTTCGGAATCCGCTATTTTTCGCTTTCCAAAAGGCTTGATGAGCTGAACAAGGATGTTGCGACTCTTGTTACGCAGGCGATCCCCGATGTTAATCTGAAAAAAGCTTCAACCGCTTCTGCGGCTCTTTCGCTTGTCAAATCAAGAAAAGGGGAGGTGAACGACAGGCTTTCCAAACTTGAAGCGGCTCTCGGCACATCGGCGCTCGATATGTTAAAGGATGTCTCGGCTGCATTTCCGGCAAGAGAGGAAGTTCAGGTAGATATAGAAGATTTGAATTATACAGTCGGCCGGATTAAACTTGCCGGCAAAACAACATCGTTTGAAGCGGTAGATAAGATAAAGGCTGCGTTTGAAAAGAGCGGGAAATTTAAAAACGTTACGACCGGCAATGTCAGAAAAGGGGTTAAAGAAGAAATCAAATTTGACATGACTATGGAGACCGGCAAATAATATGTCGCTTAAAAGCAAATATGCGGTTCTTGAACGTTTCAATATCGAGACGCTTTACAATACTTTTCTGGGCCTGCAGCCGCGCGAGCAGATTATTGCCATGATAGTGGCGGGCATTGTGCTTATTGTGGTTATTATCATGCCAATATCATTGGCCGGAAGCCGGATTTCTGCGCTTGAGAAGGCTATTTTCACAAGCAGAGACCAGATTAATGATGTTGTCCGCGAAATCGGCGATTATAACCGCGAAAAGTCCCAGCTTAACGCGGTGGAATCGCAGCTTAGAAGCGGTTTTGACACTTCCATATCCACGACGATCGAAAGCCTTGCCTCCCAGAGCGGAATTAAAGAGAGCATGGAATCTTTGAAAGAGAGGCCGCTTGCCCCGTCGGACATATTTGACGAAGCGTCGGTCGATGTCAGAATCGCCAGAATTACTTTAGAGCAGCTGGTCGATTTCTTGTATAAAGTTGAAGGCGAGAAGGGAAGAGTTTTAAGGGTAAAACAGCTCCAGGCCAAACCCCGATATGACAACAGGAAACTTCTTGATGTTTCCTTTCAGGTCTCGACATTTAAACTTTCGGGGGAAGGGGGATGATTTAATCCTTTACTTTATGTATCATGAATAATATATTTAAATATATAGGTTATTTATGTTTATTTATTTTCTCGTTCATCTTTTTTCTGTATTGGACTTTTCCGTTTAGCGTTCTGAAAGACCGTATTATTACAGCGGCGGAACAACAGCTCGGCGGCCAATATAGCGTTAAAATAGGAGATCTATCTTCAAGTTTAATCACAGGCGTTGCCTTGAAGGACGTGAAAATTACAAAACGCGAACAGGATAAAACCGAAAATGTATGGGGTGCCGCAAAAGTAAAAATCAGAACATCGCTGACTTCGATTCTCTTCGGCAAGACCAATGTCAAATTTGCCGTTAAAAACCAGAAAAGCGAAATGTCAGGTTCGTTTAAAACCGCCGAAGAGGGCTTCAGCCTTGCAAGCAGTTTATCTAATTTCAACATAGGCGATATCGGAATGTTCAGCAGCGATGACGGAGTCAAGCTTGTAAGCGAAATAGACGGATCGCTGAAACTCAATATAAACAAGCGCCAGATGATCCAAAGCAGCGGCAGCGCCGATTTTTCGCTGTCCAATATTAAGCTTAAAGCCGGCGAATTAAAGATCGGGGAGGGGATAAACTTTACGGTGCCTGAACTTATTTTTTCGAAAGGGAGCGGCTCGAGCCTGAAAGTCGATTTGTCAAAGGGAGCAATCCACATAACAGAGCTTAAACTTGCCGACGGCGATTTGAAGCTCGATTTGTCCGGAGATATCTTTATGTCGCAGGTTTTGAAAAATTACAGAATGAAGCCAAGACAGTTGTTTTTGCCAACATTAATGAAAGTGGTTCCTGGAGACCCATCGTTATAATTGCGATGGCTGATACCCTGAAACCCTATGCCAAAGAAGCTGTCGC
>JACPAJ010000035.1 GCA_016180865.1 Deltaproteobacteria bacterium | reverse complement strand
GGTTTTATTTTAGATTCTTCCAATAAGATATATTTAGGTCCCAAAGATACTTCTAAGGTTTCGGAAATTAAAATAGGCGTTCCTGAAATTATTATTTCCCTTAAGTCCGCCGGAAATATGATAGAGGGTCTTAATATTTATGGCGGAATGGGCGATTGCCTTTTGATTAGCGGAAAAGACAATACGGTAATAAATAATAAATTTTCGGGCTGCGGTTATTACGGGATAAGCGCGTATGGAGATGCTTTAGAACAGTTGAAAACTGATTATAATCTTGCAACGCAGCTATTGTGTTCAAACACAGTTTTAGTTACAGCTACGGTTCCTTTCACTAATATTGATCTAAACAATAATAAAAAGGATGATTACAAAGAATTTAACGATATGATTGACGGCGTAAGTATTTGTTCAATATGGAAATCCTCCGGAGGAAAGACTGTTTGCAAGGAGGGTTATAAACTTGATGAGACAAACGCGTGCAGTCTGTGTGATGAGGCGACTAATTATTACAAGGATAATGCAGGCAATTGCGTTCTCTGTTCAGGCGAAAATAAAAAATTAGTGGATGGTCAATGCATATGCAAAGACGATACCGTTGAAGAATGGCCGGTTGGAAGCGGCCTGTGTATCAGCAAGTGTGCGGAAGGAGAGACGCGAAACGCTGAAGGCGCATGCATCTCCGATTGCCCGAATCAAAACGAAGCCATGCTTGACGGAGCATGTGCGTGCAAAGAAGGTTTTGGCAGGTACTTTTATAACGGAATGACGAAAGAATCGGCGCTTGCTTTTCCATGCGTTGACTGCGGAGATTTTAAAGACACGACCACCGACAGATTATATTGTTTATGCGGGCTCGATCAGCATAGAAGCTTAAGCGGCTCCTGCGTAAGCACATGTCCGGAAAACTCACAGCCGGAAGCCGGCGGCAAAGCGTGTATCTGCGATCAGTGCTATACATATACTTGGGAAGATGCGGCAAAAGCGCCTTATTGCAAGCCGATTGAAGGATGCGTGGCCAAATTATCGTTAGACGACTGCGTTGCCCTTGGAAAAGCCGATGGAAAGAATTATACGTTAAACCCTGAAGGAACAGCGTGTGTTACAGCAGCTGGAGGCAACCCCGACTGCGGCTGCAATTTCAATGCGATGCCATCTTCTTTGGCGGAAGTTCTACTCCCATATATAATGATTGCCGCAAGCGGAGTCGGCATCAGCCTTTTAAAGCGGAAGAAATCTTAGCAAGCGCCAGCAGCGGGAAAAAATGCCTGTAACCGTGATAGCGTATGTAAAAATGCCCGGGGAAACCCGTGCCCGTGAATTCCTTTTCGTCCCAAGTGCCGTCAATCTTTTGGTTCCTTGCTAGAAATTCAACACCGCGAGAGATTGCTTCGTCGTCCCTATATTTGTCGGAACTCCTCGCAATGACAGAATTGGCCGCAATCAGCCCCATAAGAGTCCACGCGGTTTGGGACGGAACGCCTTTAGGTTTTGAACCGTTGGGGTAGGGGATATAAGCGCATTCCTTATATGTATCCGGCGATTCGGACCAGCCTCCGTCTTCGTGCTGGATCGATTTAAGCCATTTAACGGCTTTTTTAATCCGTTCCTGCCAGTCGCTATCAAGGGCAGCATAATTCTTCAAAGACGCAATACCGGTTAACGCACACCATGTTCCGTAAATATAGTTGACTCCCCATCTTCCATGCCAGCCTCCAAAAGCCTCCTGTGTTTGCGCAAGATAATTCAAGGCTTTGCTGACGACCGTCTGAAACGAACCGGTATCCATTTGCGGCAATAGCATAAGCATTCTTCCGGTTATATCGGGAGAGCTTGGATCCAGGCAGGCACCGTGGTCTGAAAAAGGAATTTTATTAACGACCGCTAATTTTTGATTTTTATCAAACGCTCCGAAGCCTCCGTCATCGTTTTGCATTGAAAGGAGCCAGTTTAATCCGCGCCTGATGGCTGATTCCTTTTCCGGAATAGCCAGTTTATTTAGAACATGCAAAACCTGTATTGTGTCGTCAATGTCGGGAAAAAATTCGTTTTCAAATTCAAACGACCATCCGCCGGGTTCGGTTTCAGGATTCTTAAAACGCCAGTCTCCATAGGTATTAGTTATCTGTTTTTCAATAAGCCATCTTCCGGCCTTGATTAAAGATGGATCATTGCTGGGAATACCGGCCTCCAAAAGCGCCGTAATCTGCCATGGAGTATCCCATACAGGCGATATGCAGCATTGCTGGTGAATGGCAGCATGTGTCACCCCCTCCCTCTCCCTCCCCCCTCGAGGGGGAGGGTGGGGGAGAGGGGGCAGGCCGTCATCTCCATCATAAACCTGCTGGAAACTTTTCAACGCGTTCAGCGCCTTGCGAATAATTGGATGTGAATTCGGGTGGCCGAGAGCCGATAAGGCAGCAGCGCCGTATGCAAGAGCAGGAAATATATCTTCGGTCTTTTCAATATGCTCGCATATCCAGTCTTCGCATTTTTTCATCGCCAGTCCGTCAAAAGGTTTGAAGGGAAGGCGCGTTGTCAGTTTTAAAATTTTATCGAGCTCGATGAAAAATCTCTCCCATGAAAGGAAAGAGACATCTTCTTTATAGCTCCAGTTGCGCTGTGATGCCGGTTCTGCAAAGAGCTCATCAAGATTAAAAGAAGGGAAAAATCTATCGAACAGCCTTACCGGCCGCTTATTCATTATAATCAGAAGGGGAACGATGCAGGCTCTTGCCCAGCTGGAGAATTCATAAATATTAACTGGCGCCCATGTAGGCATGAGCATCAATTCGGATGGCATGCACGGAGCTGCATCCCATGGAATCAGCCCGAATTGCGCGAGATGAATTTTGGTGAAGACCCTTGCTTTTGTAATGCCTCCGCTTGCGAGAATAAAATCGCGGGCTTTGCTTAAAGCGTTTGTCATTTGACCTGCCAACTTTAACGCCCAGTAACATTCTATTGTTGTCGATAGGTCCGGCGGGCCGCCATGCCAAATTGCCCAAGCTCCGTCTTGACGCTGAGTTGACAAAATTTGCCTTGCAAGTCCGGCTTCAGTTTTTTTGTCAACTTCGTTCAAAAAATACATCAAAAAAATAGCTTCAGCGGAGATTGATTCATTGGCTTCAAGAGTATACCACCAGTATCCTTCAGGAGATTGCAAGCTCAGCTGGTGCATTTTAGCCTTATTTATGGAACTTAAAATAGAGTTCTGAAAATCAGCATCGCTAATCATCATATTAGGGTGAGTTTACAAAAAGAATGAAGTGAATGTCAATAAAACATCTAAGCGAAATCGCTTCCGTCCGAATCTCCGGAATCATCGTCTATAGCAGAGATATGAATAGGGCGTTCCCATGTGCCAAGTTTGAAGAAAGCCTTTCCGCTTCTAAAACTGAAAGAAAACCATATAGCTGCTATCGCCAAAAACATGCAAACTATTTTAACCGTTTTCTTCATATATTTTCAATCTCCCTCTATAATAGTTATCGGCAAAAAAACGAGAAAGTTGCTAACTTTATTTCAATTACTTCTACCACTACTTTAAGCAATAACCGTGCCAAAACGGTTCAAAATAAATGGAAAATAGCCTTTTAATTTCATATAGTTGCTGGCGTTGGTTTCGGCTAATGGTTAAGGGGAGACTATTTGCGGGTAGTTTTGTCCGGTTATTGGAGGCTTTTTATAGGGTTGATCAGTTGAAGTTGATTAATAATTGCCGGGCCATGAATAGGAGTTTTTAGTTCTTCAGATATTGAACCCTGTTCTTTTGAATCGCCTTCATCTGCTTTCTTATCCTCATTATTACCAAGGGCAAGCTGATTTAGATATATGGCATTGTTTAATTGTTTAATCTTTGGATTACATAGTATAAAGCTCTTTCCACACGTTTTATATGTCTGCATCATGCTTGGCGTTATAGCGAGCTTTGGAGGGGTAGGTGAGGATTCGTTACCAAGGCCCCAAAGAGTTGCGTTTTGGTTCGTATTTTGGTCAGGATTGACAGCTAGAGTGGCTGCTCCGTCACCACAGGCGGTCATTATACATGAGGCCAAAATTAGCAATAAATAGCAAATTTTCATATCAACATCCTCCATATATATTATCGGCAAAAAACAGAAAAAGTTGCGTATTTTTTTACGGTGCCAGGCACCGAAATCGCAACATATTGAAATTCCACAATAATTAGCAACTTCATGCCGTGCCTGGCACCATTCCCATTCTTTTTTGAAGCAACTTTTTTCATATATTGCCGATATAAAAAGGTATATGACATTTTTATCTGAAGGCTCATATTTTATCCATGGCATAGGAATTGAGATAAATGGTGGCCCCTATCAATTATACTCCGATGGAAATGAAAGAGAAGAAAGTCATTATATATCAATCGGAGAAACAAAAGCCGCTTTCCGTGCTTCTGAAAGTTTAAATTTTGTGTTTACAGTGGATAATCCCTTTTTCCTTATGAGGGAATCGGATCGTTTGCTTGGCGTTGTGAGACGTGGTGCTTCGATACTGTTTGAAGATAGGATAGCGGAAGGGCTCATATCAAAGATATCTATTTATCCTGATGATCGCTCAAAAGGATCTCATGGTGTGCTGATAGATGGAAAGCTGGGGATTAGAAGCGATGCATACGTTGCATTTGCTGAGGGAGATTATACCCCTGTCCCTTGTGAAATAACTGTCGTCGGTAATGAAGGAGAAGAACACCCGCTTAAAAATTTGGGAGTTAAAGAAGGTGATGAAAGTATAGTCATCAATTCCTACTGCCAGGTTGGCATACTAGGCGATGAAGGATTTAGACCGGCCAAGGGCTTTGAACATCACGAATTGATGCTGGACCTGATAAAAAATTATGAAGATTACACTCTATCAGATTATTATTTATTTGCGCAGGGTATAGGGCTCAAGATACTTCTTGCAACCGACAGTCGGAAAGACACAGAATCGTGCGAAGTTAAAAGGGTAATGAATTTACTCGCAGAAACTCCGCAAATTTATAAAGAAATTATAAAGGGAATCTACTTTAGATCTATGAAACCTTGGGAACATGGCATGGCAGATGGGAAGCTCGGCCTGCTATTCATGAAATCAGGAGAAATCAGTGCAGCTAGGGTTTCGTCCTTTTTTCATGAAGCTGCTCATATTTTAATAGATTCGATGGATGATAAGAAAAGAGAACAGTTCAGACAGAGGTGGTTAGAGATAGCAGGAGATGTTTATGGCAAAGATGTTGTGGCAGAAAAAATAGAGCGCTGGTACGGAAGCGACAATACTTATATAAAATGGGACGACACAACTTCTGAAATATATAATAACGCCGATGCGTCATGTTCCACCAAAACAACCATGCTCAATGCTAGACACGGTCTGCTGGAACCATATGGAGCCACAAGTGTTGACGAAGATATTGCTCTTTATGTTGGAGAGTTCTTGGAATATCCCGAAAGCTTTATTCCTTTAATTGACCCGCTTTCAGGAAGATACGACATCCGCTATATCCAGAAGATAGGTCTGTTGATAGAAGTTGGTTTTATTCCAAAGGAGAGGGCCCCAGTCTGGCTTGCGGCATATCAGATTTGCGCATGATATTAAGGGAATCATCGAACTTGACATAATATCTCTTATGCGACTCTATGTATATATTAGCCTAACGACTGCTAGGCCTTAAATCCTTAAAGTAATCCTTTAATTTGGCAATAATCCTTGCTTCTATCTGCCGTGACCTTTCTTTGGATATGCCGTATTCATCCGCAATTTCTTGCAATGTTAAAGGAGTTTCTGCCATGATCCGTTCTTGCAATATTTTCAACTCTCGCGCTTTCAATTTTTTTGAAAATTCTTTCAACCTTTCTTTAAATATATTGCTGATTTCCTGATTGGAAACCTTTTCATCTATTGGAATATCATCGTCAGCAATAAAGTCTTCAAGCACGGCGGCTTTTGGTTCGCCAGATACCGGGGCTTCCAGCGCCAATTCAGGCTGTGTAAGCCTGTTTGACATTTCCTCAATCTCTTGAACATCAACACCTAATTTATTCGATAAAAGCCGCGAATCGGCATAATAGCCCATCTGCTCGATCTTCTGCTTCTCCTGCATAAGATTGAAAAAAAGCTTTCTCTGATTCTTGGTAGTGCCAATTTTTATAAGCCTGAAATTATCCAGTATATATTTTAATATATATGAACGTATCCACCAAGTCGCATAATAACCAAGTCGCGATCCTTTGGCTGGATCATACTTTTTTACAGCGTGCATCAGCCCGACATTTCCTTCGCCGATTAAATCCAAAACATTATGATAGGCGCTTCTATATTCCATCGCGATTTTAACAACTAACCGCAGATGCGATACGACAAGCTTCCTGGCAGCCTCGACATCTCCACTATTATGAAATTTTAGCGCTAGCTCTTTCTCCTCTTCCTCAGACAACATGGGATATTTCTGAACTTCGAGCAGATACGCCCGTAAAGGGTCAAGAGATACAAGAGATCTGTTCATCTTTATTCTTCCCAGCTGTATTTTGGCTTTCTCTTGAAATCGTGATGCGATTCTATGTAGCGCACTGTGCCTGTTTCAGACCGCATAACGACGGATTGAGTGGTGGCTCCTCCTCCGAAAAATACGACGCCTTTTAGGAAATCTCCATGAGTTACGCCGGTCGCGGCAAATGTAACATTTCCTTTGGCTAGTTCTTCAACCGTGTATATTTTGTCAAAATCGGTTATCCCCATCTTTTTTGCGCGCTCTCTTTCCGTGTCATTTCGGAATTTAAGCCTCCCCTGCATATCGCCGCCCATGCACTTAAGAGCCGCTGCTGCCAAAACCCCTTCCGGAGCGCCTCCGATACCCATAAGAACATCGACTCCCCGCGACTCTCTGCATGTTGCAATTGCGGCCGAAACATCGCCGTCGCGGATTAATTTTATTCTAGCGCCGCATCTTCTCACTTCCTGAATAAGATCTTCATGGCGCGGGCGGTCAAGGATGATAACCGTAAGATCGCTCACTTCGCATTTTTTAACGCGCGCTAATTGTTTTAAATTTTCTGAGGGTGAAAGTTTAAGGCTGATAACCCCTTTGGCTTCCGGACCCACCGCTATTTTTTCCATATAAGTATCGGGAGCATTCAAAAAGTTCCCCTTATCGGCCGCTGCTATTACTGCTAAGGCGTTTGAATCGCCGCGCGATGTAATTGTTGTGCCTTCCAAGGGATCAAGGGCGATATCAACTTCGGGGTCATCATTTTTCCATAAGCCGACTTCTTCGCCGATATAGAGCATAGGCGCTTCATCGCGTTCGCCCTCGCCGATTAGCCATTTCTAAAGCTAGATTTCTATCCATAGTTGCCTCCTTGGAATTAATAATCAGCCGCCATATATGAACTTCTGACAAATGGCCCGCTGACTACAAGGTTAATGCCAAAACTTTCGCCAGTTCTTTTATATTCCTCAAAAACCGTTTGTTTAATATACTCTCTAACAGGAAGATTTTTTTTGCTTGGAGCCAGATATTGCCCCACCGTCACAATATTGCAGCCTACTTTACATAAATCGCGGAGAGTTTCAAGGACTTCTTCTGTCGATTCGCCAAGCCCAACCATTAAGCCCGATTTGAGCCTGATTTTTGGAAAATATTTTTTAACGCGGGCTAAAACTTCCAAAGACCTGTTATAGTGCGCATTCGAGCGTACAAGAGGCGTCAGCCTCCGTACAGTTTCGATATTATGATTGAAAATATCGGGCTTTGCTTCACAGACGGTTTTCAAACAATCCTCTCTTGCATGAAAATCTGGCGTTAAGACTTCGACTTTGGCAGCGGCCGTGTCGCGGATTGCTTTAATCGTCGCTGCAAATTGGCCGGCCCCTTCATCCTTCAAATCATCGCGCGTAACGGATGTTATTACAACATGCCTAAGATTTAATTCGGCAGCCATTTTAGCTATCATTTGAGGCTCGTCACTTGCCGGCGGCTTTAAATCGTGATTATTCGAGCTTTTCACACCGCAAAATTTGCACGATCTTGTGCACACATTTCCAAGAATCATAAACGTCGCTGCGCCTCTGTTAAAACACTCGCAAAGATTCGGGCACCTTGCTTCTTCGCAGACCGTATGAAGGTTGAATCCGCGCAGTTTCACTTTCAACGCGCGAACCTGTTCCGGATTTGTCATTTTCTTTTTAAGCAACTTTGCCAAATTCGACTCCTCCGCTGTTTTTAATATGCTCCGCAAAAAGCCTGTTTTGCAGCAGTCCCAAGCTTGGGTCGTTGGCGATAATTTCAAACGCCGCCTGCCTTGCCTTCTGCAAAATGCCGACATCGCGCACAAGATTCGCAAGTTTAAATTCCGGGATCCCCGATTGCCTTGTCCCCAGAAATTCACCGGGGCCCCTGATTGAAAGATCCTCCTCGGCTATTTTGAAGCCGTCCGTAGTCTCGACCATAATATTCAGGCGCCTCCGGCTCTCTTCGCTTAAGCGGCCGCCCACGATCATTATACAAAATGACTGTGCGTCTCCCCTTCCAACACGCCCTCTGAGCTGATGAAGCTGCGCAAGGCCGAATCTTTCGGAATGCTCAATAGCCATCACTGTTGCATTAGGCACGTCCACTCCGACCTCAACAACAGATGTTGCCGCGAGAATGTGGACTTTTCCACTCTTAAATTCGTTCATAACTCTCTCTTTTTCTTCCGAACTCATCCGCCCGTGAAGAAGCTCCACTCTCCATTGCGGCGAAAAAATTTCGGCCAGCCTTTTTGACATCTCGGTGGCATCTTTTAAATCTATTTTTTCGCTCTCTTCAATCAAAGGATAAACAACATATATCTGATGGCCGCGTTCAAGCTCTGTGCGTATTCCTCCGTATAACTTTTCATGTTCGCTGTCCTTATATATTCGCGTGATAATCGATTTGCGCCCTTTCGGCATTTCATCAATGACTGAAATCTCAAGATCGCCGTAAAGGGTCATTGCAAGCGTTCTTGGAATCGGCGTCGCAGTCATCACCAGAACATCCGGCTTAACGCCCTTTTTATGCAAAGCCTGCCTCTGGATAACGCCAAAACGGTGCTGTTCATCGATGATTGCAAGGCCTAATTTAGCAAATTTCACGTCCTGCTGTATCACTGCGTGAGTTCCTATGAGAATTGGAATGGCACCGCTTTCAATTCCTTTGTATATTTCGTCCCTCATCTTTCCTTTAACGCCGGCGGTTAAAAGAGCGCAGGGAATTTGGAGCTTTTCGGCAATTGCCGCAATTGTGCGGTAATGCTGCTCCGCTAAAATTTCTGTCGGCGCCATAAAAACCGCCTGATAGCCGTTTGCTACGGCCTGGACGGCTGCCGCCAAAGCCACAATGGTTTTGCCGCTTCCCACGTCCCCCTGCAAAAGCCTATTCATCGGATGCACCCGTGACATATCCTGCTTAATTTCTCCGATCACCCTTTTTTGAGCCGATGTTAATTCAAAAGGCAAGGCTGCCAGCAGACTCTTATAAACTCCTTCATTAAATTCAAATGAGAGGCCCTTTTCCTTATCAATCGATGCTTTTCTTATCGCAAGGGCCAGTTCTAAAAAGAAAAATTCCGTAAAAATAACCGTGTGGTGCTGTTCTGTTCTGTAAGTATTAAGCAGGTCAAAATCTGCATCTTTTGGCGGAAGATGAAGCTCCGAAACAGCTTTTTTGAAATCCATCAGATTGTGCCGTTTCAGAAAATTGTTCGGGTAAGGATTTAAAAGGCACTTCTCATATTTTTCCCACGCATTTTTTACAATTTTTCTAAGAAGCCTCTGCGAAAGGCCTTCTGTCAGAGGATAAATCGGCAGCAAGCATCCGCCAAGCTCAAATGAATCGTCATCTTCGCCCAATATTTCGATTTCGGGATGAACAAACTGCTTCATGCCGTTGTATTCTGTAAGCTCTCCGGCAAACAAGACGCGCGTTCCCTTGCGGAAAAGCTTTGGCATGTAACTTTGATTGAAATGAAACCATTTTGCTTCAAGACAACCGCTTTCGTCTTTTGCGATGACTTCAAATATCCTTTTTCTTTTGCGCCCTAAAAACGCAACTCCCGACGTGACAACTTCGGCGATTATAGTGCGCTCTTTTCCGACCGGAGTATCGGAAATGGAGGCAATTCTGCGGCGATCGATGTACCTGCATGGCAGATGGAGGATAAGATCCGAAACCGTGCGTATGCCCCGTTTTTCAAGTAACGCTGCTATATGAGGCCCTACGCCTTTGACATATTGAACTGAAGTGTAAAGTTGAGACACCTTTTACTCTAATACTGTAAATTCAACACGGCGGTTTTTTGCCCTTCCTTCGGTCGTGTTGTTATCGGCAATCGGCATCGATTCTCCAAAACCCTTTGCGCTGACTCTTGCCGAATCTATCCCTTTGCTTACAAGGTAGTTGACAACCGACTGGGCGCGTTTTTGGCTGAGGCGCAGGTTATAAGCATCTCCGCCTATCCAGTCGCAGTGGCCGCCGACTTCAACCCTTTTAATGCTGGGATTTTTGTTAAGTAGCTCCACCACGTCATCAAGTATCGGGAAAGATATCGGCCTGATATTGGATTTATTGAATTCAAAATGAATTTTCTGCGTAATTATGATTTTTTCAGTGACAATAGCTTCGACTTCCGCTGGCGGCGGCGGCGGCGGAAGCTCAACGATTTTCGGTTTCCGGAAGCCTATGCCGGCAAATGCCCGCAGATCCGATGCGCCAATGCCCTTGGAAATTATTCCGCGTCCTCCGCCGACTGTAAAAGAAAGTCCGCGTATTTCAGGTGGATTTTGCGGCTGGAAGCGGACTGCAGCAACGGCTTCCATCGGGGTCTGCCTCTGCGATTGAAAAATATTGGAAAGCGGCTGTGCCACCGTTTCCGTGTACATTTCAACGATAAGGCGCCACGCGTCGTGCATCCTTAAGTGCATGGCTCCGCTAAGAAGCAATGTGTCGTCAACCCATGCGTCGGTATTTGGGGTATAATAGTGGCGGAATTGCATGACCTGATAACCCGCGTTAAGCGCAAGCCAGACGCGGTTTTTAATTTCTCCTTCAACGACGAATTTGCCTCCGCCTGTAAACGTTTCATTGGAAGCAAATTTGCCGTTCCGCCAGCCGGTAGTTAAAGTGCCGTCCTGCATAGATTGCAAGCCTGAGGTAACGGAAGGAAAAGTCATGAAAGGGACAACGGCCAAGCCTACATGGTATCTTTCTATATCCAAAAGCCTGAATTTAGTTTCAAGCCTTACATCGCCGAGGCCGAATTCTTTTTCTTTGGCGGCAACAACCGTATCGGGATCAGCCCATGTTTCCCACGTGATAAGCGGAACATTGACGCCCGCCTGAAACCAATCGGTAAAACCCACCGCGCCGCTGAAGTTGGTAATTAAAAGATCATCAACAACCGGCCTTCTGCCGTTGACATCTCTGATTTCCAAAGGCTCACGCCCGTAATCGCCGATAACGCCAAAATTAAAACGCCATTGAGGAAGCGTTGACGATTCATGCACGGTTAAATATTTGCCGCCGTCTGTAACAGGGTTAAAGACAATTGTATCAACTTCGCGATATCTTGCCTGAGCCGTATAAGACGAGAACAGGAGGATTGTAAATACAGCCACTAAAATTGTGTTTTTACGCATAGTGATTCGCTCTCCTATTGGCTATTATCTCTAGCAAATCAATAGATTAGATGCAACATCTTAATTATAGGCCTACTTTAGGCAAAAAACCGCCTCCAGATTTTAATGCCGGCCAAGCCTAACAGGAGGCTTAGGTATGGAAGTAGTGCCTGAACAGGGTTTCCGTGCGTTCCCATTTTGCAGCCGCCGCATTTGGCCTCTTCCCCTGCCCCGACATTCCATATAGGATCTATCAGGAGGTCGATTTTTGCATCCTTAGCTAAAAATACAGGATGCAAATAACCGCTGCTATCCCATTTTAGATCCGCGTTCTTAAGGGCATTGACCATCGTGACGTCTTCATCCGGATTTTCCGCAAGACCGTCGAGAGATTTTTTCAATGCAGCCATAACTTCATTTGGATTCATCCCTCTATTGCCGACCGGAGCCGACACATCCGGATGAGACCACGACGGCCCGTCCAAATATGCAAACCCTTCCCATTCAAATTTGGTTAAGCCACCTTCCATAAACTGCGCAAGATTCGGGCTCGAAGCAAGTTCAGGAATTTTTTGGACGACTTCGATTCCTTTGGGAATCGGCGTAGCCCACGCTCTTAAAAGCGGCGCCGAACCTTGATCGCCGATATCGGCAACCAATGTGGTAAGTCCATCCTTAATGGTATTTTTAGAAATAATTTTATCCTTAGGCGTAATAAAATATCTAGGGGATCTTTCGGCAACTATCGAAGGCAATGTGCTCAAAACATTTTCATTCGGCAGAATACTGAGACTGGTTTCGGCAGGCGAAGCAATGCTGATTAATTTTGTCGCAGAATTTTGAAGATACTCATCTCTCGACATCTTTATCATTCCCTTGCCGGCCACGTTCATTTGAATTTCTTCGGGCGGAAACGGAGGCCTCATGTTATTCTGGCCGAAAAGCTTATAATCAAGCTGCGGCCCGCCAAGCTGGTACAGCACAAGTTCAGATGCGAGCGCCGATTTAATCGAGCAGATTACATGATAATAGCCGAGCTCGCCGATGAAGAAGACGGCAGACGTGAACGACAACCGCTATCTGCGCCCCGATGGTTCTAATCTAGCGGCATTCCTCTACTACCTGCGTCGGAAGCATGAAACCACCTACAGTTTGATCCGCCGTGCCGTACAGCGGGTCACCCCGTTCTTTAATGATTTTATACTCAACCCGCAAAAGCTTAATCCCGACAAGATTCGGCTTGAATGGCAACATAAGAGTTCGGAAGCCTACTTCGATGCCTCATCGTTTTCTGACGGAACCGTACGCTTCATTGCTCTTGCTACACTATTCCTACAGCCAGATAACTACCTGCCTTCGGTGGTGCTGGTGGATGAGCCGGAGTTGGGGCTGCATCCCTATGCCATTACCATGCTCGCCTCCCTAGTGAAGCAGGCGTCGATAAAAACGCAGGTTATTGTCTCAACCCAATCGCCTCTGCTGCTCGACCATTTCCAGCCGGAGGATGTGCTGATCGCCGATCGTGTGGATGGTGGCACGCAATTCACGCGGCTGGATTCAACGAAGCTGACGGGGTGGTTGGAAAACTATAGCCTCGGTCAACTGTGGGAAAAGAACGAATTCGGTGGCAGGCCAGGAGCCGAATAACTGTATGACCAGACTACTTGTCCATGTTGAAGGCCAGACGGAAGAGACCTTTGTAAACGAGATCCTTGCGCCACACCTCTACGGTTGCGGCTATTCGAAGGTCAGCGCTCGCCTAGTGGGCAATGCTCGCCAGAGGGACCGCCGCGGCGGCATCCGCGGCTGGAGCACCGTACGAGACGACATCCTGATCCATCTGAAAGAAGACACAGGATGTGTGGCCACGACGATGGTGGACTACTATGGGCTTCCTCAGGTCGGTGCGAAGGCATGGCCGGGCCGTGCGGCCGCCGGAAGTTTGCCATTTGTCAAAAAGGCGATCACGGTTCAAGATGCCTTGCTCGCAGATATCCGGGCAGGGCTAGGGAATAAATTCCATCCAACCCGTTTCGTGCCCTATGTGATGATGCATGAATTTGAGGGATTACTTTTCAGCGATTGCGGCCGTTTTGGGAGAGGGATAGGCCGCCCAGACCTTATCGGACGGTTCCAGCAAATCCGTGACGCGTTTAATGATCCGGAGGAAATTAACGACTCTCCGAATACCGCGCCTTCTAAACGAGTAGAGGTGCTCGTGCCGGGCTACCAAAAGCCGTTTCTTGGAGCGCTGGCGGCGGTGGAGATCGGGCTCGATGCTATTCGGGCGGAGTGTCCATACTTCCGCAAATGGCTCGAATCTCTTGAATCCGTCGTAGATGGTTGACGCT
>JACPAJ010000034.1 GCA_016180865.1 Deltaproteobacteria bacterium | reverse complement strand
GCCGAAAAAAATTGTAGTTACGACAAGGATCGGAATAAGCGGCGGCCGTGAATTGCCTTACCGGTTCTATATAAAGGATAATCCATACGTGAGCAGGTTGTGACCATTGCACAGATGTCGTCATTTTTAGCGCAACTTTTTCAGAATTCTGCCGATAATATAGTATATTAGAGAATCAGAAGAAAATATGCCCATTATCACAGACATTCTAAATAAAATGTGCCAATTTAGCGAGAGCACGCCCATTGATGCAAATTCAGACGGGACATTTACTGAGGAATATAATGCCGGCGTGCTGCCATCCGGCACTTACGTTGCACCTGAAGGCGATTTATGGCCGTCCAGATTTACGGTTCTCACGGCAACCAACGGCACAACTGCTCTTGGCTTTAACTTTCTACATGAGCTTGGAAAAAGGATAATGGCGGCAAATAGCGCAGTAGAATATCAAAAAACCATAAGAGATTTTGCAAATGGAATATGGCTGCCGGGAATGTGGTCGAACGATGCCTTTGCGTGGCAGGCCGTACCAAGCCGTCTGTGGATGATGGATGACATGCCGATGGTAAAATGCGATGATAACGGCTGTAAATATTACGGCCAGACCACCAGCGGATGGGTTGGAAAGGTTGGTTTTAACTTTGAGCCAAAGACGGTAAAAGAAGACGCTAAAAGGCGGTTTATTATTGCCTTTCACTCCGATATTTTCAGGTCAGTTTTGTTTTTTCTGAAGAAAACAGAACTTGTTGATTTTATCGATAATATAGCGTCAAAATATGAAATTGAAAATGATCACGTAACGTGGATAAATCCATGGTTCCTTGATGAAGAGGATATGGCGGATGGCATCCGCGCAACCGTTGCCGATATGCCTGCAAAATCTGAAGTAATGTTTGTCTTTGTAAGCCATGGTGATGCTGGGTGGTTTGCTAAATTGCAAAGCAATTTAATAAGAGATGATGTTGTCATGTCGGCCGCCGACTTTAGAAAAATCTTAATCGAAAATCTGCCGCCTGAAAAAGTTGAATCAGTGCTTGTTATTACTCATGCATGTTATGACGGCCTGCTTGTGGGCGAGTCTGTAAAATTTTCTGAGGTTCATGATTGTTTCGCCGGCGACGTGCCGGTGCCGTGTCCATTTGTCCCTTTTTATTTTAAATTTAAATAAAATCAGGTGGTTCCGATGTTTCATCAAACTGTCTCGCGCGATTAGCATAAAATCGTGGAGATTAAAGAAAAAAAATGATATGCGTTCCTAAATGACTGCGATTTTCAGTTGCACGCAACTTAAAAAAACCTATGCTGCAAGGCCGCTTTTCGACGATATTTCTCTCTCCATTGATAACGGCGAGCGTATCGGACTTATCGGTCCCAACGGAAGCGGCAAGTCCACCCTTCTTAGGATAATAGCGGGATCCGATACGCAAGACGGAGGAACCATTTCCCGCCGGAAGGGTTTAAAGGTCGGTATGCTGGAACAAGTTCCGGAATTTGCAAAGGACGAGACCATAGAACAGGCGGTAAATGCAGGAATTGAAGGCGCTCACGACTGGTCGCACATTTCCCGCGTGCATGAATATATGTCGCGCCTCTCTCTGGACGGCCGGAGCGGCGTGCGCGGAGAAAATCGCATCGCAGCGCTTTCGGGCGGCTGGAAAAAACGCGTCGCACTTGCGAGGCTTCTTGTCGGCAATCACGACCTTGTTCTTTTGGACGAACCCACGAACCACCTCGATGTGGAAAGTATTCTGTGGCTGGAGGAGCATCTTGCAAAAGCGCCGTTTGCTATAATCACAGCTACCCATGATCGGCTGTTCCTTCAAAGAATATCGAACCGCATATGGGAACTTGACAGAAGGAATCCCGGCGGCCTTTTAAGCATTAAAGGCGATTACGCGGATTACCTTGAGGCAAAGCAGTCGCTAGCCTCCGAGCAGCAGCAAAGGGAGATAACGCTTAAAAACACGCTTAGGCGCGAAACGGAATGGCTGCGCAGGGGCCCAAAGGCCAGAAGCACAAAACAGTACGCGCGCATAAAACAAGCTGGAGTCCTGAAAGAAGAGGTTGAGGATCTTGAATACCGAAACACCGCATGGGCGGCCAAGCTTGATTTTCATTCGAACGAACGCAATCCCAAAAAACTTATTGAGACAAAAGGAATTGCAAAATCATTCGGCGATATGACGCTTTTCAAGGATGTGAATCTTTTAATAACGCCGGGCTTGAGACTAGGGCTTTTAGGGGCGAACGGCTGCGGAAAAACAACACTTATCAAGGTGCTGACCGGTCAGGAGGTTCCGACATCCGGAACGGTTATAAGATCGGACCAGCTCCAGATAGCGTACTTTGAACAGAATCGCGAGACGCTGGATCCAAACGCCACCGTTGCCGACAGCGTATGCCCGGCCGGCGATCATGTGAAGTATCTTGATAATTATATTCACATCAGAAGCTATCTCGAACGATTCAATTTCAGCCAGACACAGGCCAATATGGAAGTGCGGAGGCTCTCCGGCGGAGAGCAGAGCAGGCTTCTTATCGCCAGGCTGATGCTAAAGACGGCGAATGTGCTGATTTTGGACGAACCTACTAATGATTTGGATATGCATACGCTTGAGGTTCTTGAACAATGCCTACTGGAATTTCCGGGAGCCGTTATACTTGTCACTCACGACCGTTATTTTCTGGATCAAGTTGCCAATAAATTACTTGCCTTTGGAGAACAATGCGGCCCAAATAGCGGAAGAATCCTGCCCTTCGCCAATCTGGAGCAATGGGAACGGGCATATTTGCATGAGCGGGCAAAGGCGTCGCCGACGGCACGCACAAAGGAGAAGAACGATCGGCCTGCGGAGTCTTCGCGGCGAGCGGCCAAACGAAAGCTAAGTTTCAACGAACAGTTTGAGTTTGATCATATGGAAGAGAAAATTCACGCCGCCGAAACGCGTCTGGAGGAATTGCGGGTCGAAAGTTCACACCCGGATGTCATCAGCAACGCGGCCCGTCTTGCCGAGATAATGCCTGAAATCGCGGAGCTTGAAGCCAAGATAGAATCCATGTTCAGGCGCTGGGCGGAACTAGAGAGGTTCCTTAATTAAGCCATTCGAGGCCGCATTCGTTTGCGGTGTTCTTGCCGGTAATGCCGTCAAAAATGATTTTAAGCTCATCCATATCAACCATTCCTCCGCCTGCATTTGCTTCGTCCATTTTCTGCAGGAGAACGCTTATATCATTGAATGAAAAACCGCATTTTGTGCATAGTTCATAAACATCCTTTGCAGATTTTTCCAAATATGGATCACAGGCAGAAGCCACCTTGGGGAAATTTTCAGGTTCTAATCCGTTTCCATCCCAATGGCCCGATACATAAAATGAAAGAGCTTTCACAAAATCCTCAAACTTGCTTGCAAAAACGCTGGTTCTTCCATCAAAGATAATGTGCGAATATTCGTGGATCAATACCTGCTGTGCCTCGATTTTTTGAGCGTTATCATCGTTTAAAGGCAGGACAAGACCGTCATCATTGTATTCCCACAGACACATATAAGAAGTGTTGTTAAATCTTATTCCAAAGAAGCGCGCGACATAGCCAAATTCAGCAAAGATTTCGTCATAATTTCCACATTCGGCGCTGCTGGTTACATGAATATCCGTCGGCTTATTATTCGGCAAAATATCTAAAACGGTCAGCTCCAGCAGGCTTTTTACGGCATTTTTCGCACCAAGGAGTTTCTTTTTAAGCAGATCTTCAGGAATTGCACACGGCTGCTGGCATACGATTCTCAAACCCGAATCTGGAAGCGAATATGCATCATAACTGCCGAACGTCTTTTTCTTTTTAAGGTAGTTGTAAGATACAATATCGACTTCGGCTTTTTGTATTAGATCGATGTCGTTATTATTATTGTCTGCTGTTTTTTCTTCTGCCGCTCCCGCATCATCTGTATTATCTGTATTTCCTGCAATTTCTATATTTTCTGCACTCTCTGTGCTTTCTATGCTTTCCATGTTCTCAGCATTTTCCGTCTCTCCTGTGTTTTCTGTGTTCTCTGTATTTTCTGCATCACTGATTTCGTTATTTTCATTATTATTATTATTATTGCCGGCGTCATTATTGCTTAATTGATCTATGTCGGACACAATTTCAATAGTATCATTTCCGGCGCTTTTTTTGGCGTTTGTTCCGCAACTTGAAAGGATAAAAATAAACAGGCTTATCGGTATAACATAATGTAAGGGCAATCTGCTCATAAGAGAGGAAACATCATAGCCCTACGCCTATAATGATAATAGTCTCTTGTCAAAAAAATACTGGCATCCAAGCATCAGTTGCATTATATCAATAAATAGTGTAAAATTGCAAACAATAGGGGGGGCTATGAGTAAAATCAAAGAGTTAGCAGTGGTTTTGTTTGTTTTAGGATTCATTTGTGCCTGCGGTAATAATTCTTCAACTAATACATCAAGCGATTCCGGAAGCGATGATTCCGGCGGGGGCTCCGATACTTCCACAGGATTTACAGTAAGCGGCACATTAAATTCGCTAAATGTTTCATTAAACAAAAGTCTGACATCTGGAACTATAACGGACGTCATGGCGGTAAGCCCGGAAACAGGAAACGCTTCCTGCAAGAAAGCCGAAGTCGAATCTGACGGAACCTTCAGCATCATAATTGACGGAAAAAAACCGTGGTTTCTATATTTTATAGACAGTGCAAAGCAGGGGATGCAAATGTTCATGGGCCGGCTTCGCGCTTCATCCACGCTTGACACCTTTACTCCAGCGTCAACCACGGGTTCTACGGATCTTGAAACAATAACGGTGGATGCCGAAAATGAAGTGGCCGAATCTTCCAAGACGGAAAGCGAGATTACATCGGACCTCGGACTCGATTCCGATACTGTAGAAACCATAAAAGGCGTTGATGATGTCGCGAGAAGATATGGGAATCCCGATATGGACGATGACGGCGCGGTAGATTGCAATAGCGAAACAAGCACCACTGCAAGCTATTTTCTGGATTTTCACATCCGTTTCGACATGCAAACAAGCGGCGTCAATGCAGATGTCGCGGATATTATAGACAGCTATTATAGCGATTCGATTGTGCCGGCATACACCAGCACCGGAATTTATGTTGCTTATCCAACCAGCTTTTCAAGCGTCTCCACAGGCTCTACGACATTTGTAGATTCGGCAGTTACGACAGGAGAAGCAGGTGCGCTGGCCGCAAATACCGCAACATCAAGCATTACAACCGCGCACTTTGGCGACTACTATAGCTGGGGGCCGAATCTTTCAAGCACTTCCGAAACAGTGACAGGCGATGTTATATATGCGTTCGGAGATAAGACGCTTACTTTTCCTGATGTCCAGATGCCGATGCTTACGCAACTGCAGTCGCCGGTCGGGCGGATATTTCCTTTTATAAAGTTTAATAAGACAGATGCGGATTGCACCTCGAGCTGCACAATTTCAAGCTTTGAATATAAATGGATGAAAAAAACTTTAACGGGCTGGACGCCGGCAACGCTTTCCGAAGTTTCTCTTATTATCGCAAACGGTGGCATCGGCTTCAGATATGATTCGGAAGACAATGCAGATAAATACATTAACCTGTCGTTTTCTACTGAGGCTATCTCCGGTTCAGTCGAATGGCTCCCTGCAAACTTTTCATTGGAGGGTGTGAGCTCTGCGGAATTTCAAAATCTTTATACAAGCCAGATCTGCCATGTCGGCTTGTTTCATTCCGATAAGCTTGGGATGAAGTATTTTCAAAATGTCTACAATGCTGGTGGAACGTGTTCTTAAAGTTTCTTAATATAAACTCATGGAACAGCCGCTGCTTCCCTCATCTTCGTCCACATAATCATACATTTCATCTTCGGGCGGGATGTCTTCAGATTCGCAGCTAACGCCAACTCCCACTCCTTGCCATTCTACTTCGCAAGTATTGAACTCTGTATCTAGCCCAAAGGATTGAAAAACTCCAAGGCATTCATCAAGCGGGAGTTTCAGTGCATTGCATAAGCCGTGATAGATATTCGTTTCTCCGGTTTTACAACCTTCGCTTGGAGTTTTATTTTCGTAATTCAGGAAAATATAGTCAACATAGCTGTTATGCATTTCTCCCAATTTTTTAAAATAATCGTCGGGATGAAAATCGGGATTTGTCTGCGAGTTATGCTTCCAAAAAAGCCTCTCGAGTTGCGTATGAAGCAGGAACGCGGCCTGATAATTTTCCGCGGGCAATAAATCCGCAATCTGGTCAAATTTATATGTAAGATGATTCATAAGCCCGGTCCATCTTTCAAAAACCCGTCTTTTGCCAAAACCATCTTCTCCAAAAACATATTTTATCTTTGCATAATCAATATCCGTTGGAGTAACGGATGGATCAAGGAGGTCAAATTCTGACACTCTTTCAATTTCGGCATCGGACGGAAATATCAACAATTTATGATCTTCCCCATTTTCGCTGGCGCATACCAAAAGATCGTCCGATGCCTTGCTGCACCAGCTATCTTTCAGTTTTCCAAGCAAATGCCCATCGAAAGTGACAGAAAAGGAATCTTTTTCGCCTTGATCCGAAAGGTCCAATATCTTCTTTACATATAGCAAATGGCTAACGCCATCAGCTCCCACAATATTGGCTTCAGCCCCTGCATAGGCATCAATTGCCATCATAGCATCATGAGGCTTATCGGGAAAATCCTGCGTCAGTTCAAATTGGGGATTGTCAGATGATGAATTATAATAACCGCTGCCGTATTCGGTGGCAAAAAGGTGCTGTGCGTATGTCGTAAGTCCTTCCTCAATAATATAAGCCGGATCGATATGAAATTTTGGCGAAAAAAATGTATGAGTAAGTTCATGCACTAATATTGAAACAATGCTTTCTGATGCAGGCTTATTATAATCGCAATTCAGATATAGCGGGCTTATAACTATGTATCCGCGATCGCTTTTGTAACCACCTGTGTATGTAATCCCTTTGCCGGCTTCATCTTCATATGCACAAGTGGGGCGATAAAATATTTCAAGCTCGTCATAAAGCGGATTTAGCTGAAATTTTTCTCCCTGCATTTGTGCCACAAATTCACTCGCCTCCTGCAGGGAGGCATATAAATAACCCAGTTCATCGCTTGAAATGTTTTTATCGGCATATAGCATTACTTTTGTAAAAAAGTTGGCAATGCCGGGCTCTAAAGCCATCACCATTTGTTCATTAGGCAGCACCGGACCCTTTGAAGTGGTCATTTGACACGATTCGTGTGGGGGCAGAATTTCTCCAACTTTTGGGTCTATAAGCATGATAGCTCCTATATATTTCTATTATCGGCAGGCTTGGGAAAAAGTTGCTATAAAAAATGCAAAAAAAAATGCAAAACTTGACCCCATTTTGATTATGTTCTACACATTTCCTTCATGAAGATCCTGCAGCGCCGTTTTTATGCCCAAAATACCGTGGACGCCGCAAAAAAACTTTTAGGAAAGCTTATTTATCATAAGGTAAATGGCTTTGAGTTGCTTGCCCGAATCGTTGAAACCGAGGCCT
>JACPAJ010000033.1:7638-10825 GCA_016180865.1 Deltaproteobacteria bacterium | reverse complement strand
GGTGCGGTGGATGAGCTTGGCGGCGTGCTCGTTGATCCCAAAATTCTTCCAGATAGCGATGGCGGATGTTCGATGGTTGCTTCTGCGGCGCCAAGCGGATTGGGCGCGATATTCTTATTGACTTCTGCAATTTTAGCTCTTGCTCTAAGGCGCAAGAAGGCATAAAAACGCCTTCTTAAATGAAGACGATTCCAAATTTTCCCGAATCTCCCGGCGTATATTTAATGAAAGATGCAAGCGGCCGCGTTCTATACGTCGGCAAGGCAAAAAATCTCAAAAAAAGAGTCGCCAGCTATTTCGGGCGCGAGTCCGATAACAGATATCAAATCAAATTTTTAATGGGGAAAGTTGAAAATATTGATTTTATTACAACGAGAACCGAAAAAGAGGCGCTTCTTCTGGAATATAAGCTTATCAAGGAGCACAAGCCCAAATATAATATCGAGCTGAAAGATTCCAAGACTTTCGTCAGAATAAAATTATCGACAAACCATCCGTTCCCGGGGATTTATATTACCAGAAAAGTTCAAAAAACCGGCGCGGAGTATTTCGGTCCGTATGTTTCACCAAGAGCGTGCAGAGTCATGTTGAATCAGGCGGTTCAGTTTTTTAAGCTTCGGACTTGCTCCGATATGGAATTTTCAAACAGAAGCAGGCCCTGTATCCAGTATGATATCGGAAGGTGCACCGCTCCGTGCGTAGGCTATGTTTCAAAGGATGATTATGCAATGCAAGCGGATGATGCGATTCTGTTTTTGAATGGAAAGAAGAAAGATTTGATTTTTGATCTGAAGGCGAAGATGAGGCGTGCGTCCGGGCAGCTAAAGTATGAAGACGCGGCGCATTTCAGGGATATAATTAAAGATGTCCGTTATTCAATTGAAAAGCAGAGCGTCATGAAGCCCGAAGATGTCGAAACTCCCGCCGTTTGGGATGAAGCAAAAGAGAGCTACGATTTTATCATCGGACAGCAGCTTAAAAAGAGGCTGCATCTTTTGGATTTTCCGCATTTTATAGAATGCGTTGATATTTCGAACATAGGAGGCAAAATAGCCTCCGGTGCGATTGTCTGTTTTCTTAACGGCTCGCCGATGAAATCAAGATATAGGCTGTTTAATATTACAAAGAGCGATGCGCCGAGTGACTATGCAATGATGCATGAAGTCTTGGAGCGCAGATTTGCGCATCCCGGATGGGAGCTTCCGGAACTTCTGCTTGTTGACGGCGGAAAAGGGCAGCTAAGCATAGCTTCCAAAGTGCTCGCCGATTTAAATGTTCACGTAAGCGTTGCGGCAGTTGCAAAAATCAGCGGTTCGCACAAAAAATCGAGCGACAAGGCCAATATCTATTTGCCGGGAAGAGTTAATGAAGTGAAGTTTAAAAGGGGAGATCCCGCGCTGCTTTATCTTATCAGAATAAGAGATGAAGCCCACAGATTCAGCATAAAGCATTATCGAAGAAGACACGAAAAATTTTAAAAAAGTCATTGCGACCCGCCACAACTTATTGGCGGGGCGGATCGCAATGACAAACTTTAAATTTATAGCTGGTTTTTTTGACGCTCTTGACGCATTTTTTACCCTTTTTGACAATCACCAATTTATAAGACATCTATTGCGCAAAGCTAATCGTTTAATATTGTTGGGTTTTCCCTAGATTGCATTCCCATGGTTCAAGTTTTGTGTCTTGGCATATTACTTGCTTATTAGTAGGTCGGAGGGCATGAGATATGGCACGACAAGAAGAAAATAGTCCGACACTTATAGTGGAACATGTGCAGGAAGGGAGTCAAGACAGCCTCCTCTCTAAACATCCGATGGTGTTATCGTGCGGTGGAATTTATATACCGCGCCCCAAAGCGGCCTCGGCAGCAGATGGAAAGTTAAATATTTTAAATGTTGCCAACACAAAAGAACCGACCAAGGTTATTGGCAATGGGATACCGATGAATTTATTGCAGGAAGTTTTGCATAAAGAATCAATGAATTAAATTTTTCGTTCCTCTCTCAAGGCACATAGAATCCCGCTTGTATTTTGGATATGAGCGGGGTTTTTGTGCTTTTATCCCGCTAAAATTTTAAGGTTTTTTTCGAACGGCGGCTCTGCTACGCCTTTTTCGGTGATAATCGCCGTTACAAGCTCCGCAGGCGTAACATCAAATGAAGGGTTTCTTATATTTACGTAATCAGGCGTAATCTGGTGCTGCAGCACGTGCGTGACCTCCTTGGAATCGCGCTCCTCTATCGGAATTTCGCTTCCATTCTTTTTAGTCAGGTCGATCGTGGATGTCGGTGCGGCGACATAGAACGGAATTTTGTGGCGTGAAGCAAGAACCGCGACGGTATATGTTCCTATCTTATTTGCGATATCTCCGTTGGCGGCGATTCTATCGGCGCCGACAATAACTTTTTTTATCAAGCCGTCTTTCATCAAAGCCCCCGCCATGTTATCGGTAATTACGGTAACATTCATTCCGTGTTTTTGCAGCTCCCATGCGGTAAGCCTTGCGCCCTGCAGCAGAGGCCTTGTTTCATCGGCATAGACGGTAAGGACTTTTCCCTCCGCCGACGCTGCATACAAAACTCCAAGCGCGGTTCCGGCGCCTGCTGTGGCAAGCGAACCTGCATTGCAGTGCGTGAGGACTGAGTCGCCGTTTTCAAGGAAAACATGGCCGAATCCGCCGATTTTTTTGCAGGAATCGATGTCTTCGCGCTGAATTTGCATTGCCTCTTCCTTCAGGCGCTGCTTCAGCTGTTCGATGGGAAGGTCTTTATGAAGGAGGCAGACCGCTTTCATTCTGTTCGTTGCCCATGCAAGATTGACGGCCGTCGGCCTTGTGGCTTCAAGCGTTTCGCATATTCTTAAAATTCTTTTATAGAACTCGTCAAATGTCTTTACTCCGATGCCCAGCGAGCCGAGAGCGACTCCCATTGCCGCCGCGACGCCTATTGCGGGCGCGCCGCGAATCACCATGTGCTTTATGGCATCTGCCACGCCTTTGTAATCCTCGTAGGCGTTATAAATTTCCTGCAGTGGCAGTCTGCGCTGGTCTATCATTATGACTTTATCGTCTTTCCACTGGATTGTTTTGATGATTTGCATTTTTAGTTGCCCAATTTTTTCTTTAAAAGCTCGTTTACTATTTTTGGATTCGCTTTTCCTTTCGTGGCTTTCATCGCTTCGCCGA
>JACPAJ010000033.1:0-7630 GCA_016180865.1 Deltaproteobacteria bacterium | reverse complement strand
AACACGCCGCTTTTGCCTGACTTGTATTTTGCCACGTTTTCGGCGTTTTTTGCAAGAACTTCATCTATAATTTTTTCCAGCTCGCCTTCGTCGGATACCTGAATCAGGCCCTTTTCCGCAATGATTTTTTCCGGCGTTTTTCCGTCAGCAAACATCTCTTCAAAAACGGTTTTTCCGATTTTTCCGCTTATTTTATCGGATTCAATCAGCTCTACCAAGTTTGCCATGTCTTTTGCGCTTATTTTGCAGCTCGAAATTTCGATTCCGGTTTCATTTAATTTTCTTAGAAGCTCGGTCATTATCCAGTTGGATATTTTTTTGGGGGAATTGAAATGGCCGACGGATTGCTCATAATATTCAGCCAGTTTTTTATCCTGAGTCAGGACAAAAGCGTCGTACTCCGGTATGCAAAAGTCTTTTATGAATCTCTTTGCTTTTGCGTTTCCAAGTTCCGGCAGCTCAGATTTGACTTTATCGATCCATGCCTGTTCTACGATAAGAGGGGGGAGATCCGGTTCGGGAAAATAGCGGTAATCGTGCGCCTCTTCTTTTGTGCGCATCGATTCTGTTTTTTGCTTTGCATCATTCCATAGCAGGGTTTCCTGAGCGACCGTGCCTCCGCTTTCAAGGATGCTTACCTGCCTTTCAATCTCGTATTTAAGCGCCGATTCAATTGCCTTAAAGGAGTTCAGATTTTTTAGTTCCGTTCTGGTTCCGAGTTTTTTTGATCCGGCCGGCATAACCGAAATATTCGCATCCACTCTGAAAGAACCCTCCTGCATGTTGCCGTCGCAAATTTCAAGATACATCACAATGCCCCGCAAAGTTTTTAAGTATGCTATTCCTTCTTCCGGCGACCGGATATCGGGTCCCGAGACAATTTCTATAAGAGGGATGCCGCATCGGTTGAAATCGACATAGCTTTTTTCGGGATGCCCCGTGTCGTGCAGGAATTTTCCCGCATCCTCTTCAAGATGAATCCGCGTGATTGAAATTCTTTTCTCTCTGCCGCCAAAATTTATATCAACGAAACCGTTCTGGCAGAGAGGCTTATCATACTGCGATATCTGATAACCTTTAGGGAGGTCGGGATAGAAATAATTTTTTCTGGCAAATATGCTTTTATTATTGATTGTGGAGCCGGTTGCGAGCCCCGCGCGTATTGCATGTTCCACGGCTTTGGCATTTACGGCAGGGAGCGTCCCCGGCGCGCCGGTGCAGATCGGGCAGATATTAGTATTCGGCTCCATGCCGAATTGCGTTTCGCAGGAGCAGAACATTTTTGATCTGGTCAGAAGCTGAGCGTGCACTTCAAGGCCTATCACCGGTTCGTATTTAAGCGATGAGTTCATAATTATATGCAAGGTTTAAAATTTTCGCTTCATCAAGATGTTTTCCGATAATCTGCATGCCGATAGGGAGTCTGTCTTTTGAGGCGCCGCAGGGGATGGAAATTGCAGGAAGCCCCGCAAGATTAACTGGTGTTGTAAAAATATCGGCAAGATACATCTGCAGCGGGTCATCGGTTTTTTCGCCGATCTTAAACGCAGGCGTCGGCGCTGTCGGTGAAACAATGGCATCCACTTTGGCAAAGGCACCGGCGAAATCATTTTTAATGAGCGTTCGGACGCATTGGGCTTTGCGGTAGTAAGCATCGTAATATCCGGACGAAAGAACATATGTGCCGAGCATAATTCGTAAAGTCACTTCCGGGCCGAAGCCTTCGGTCCTTGTCTGCCGGAAAAGATCATCTACGCTGCCGGCAGATTTAGCGCGGTGGCCGTATCTTATGCCGTCATAGCGTGCTAGATTTGCGCTGGCTTCTGCCGGGGCTATAATATAATAGCAGGCTACGGCGTATTCCGTGTGCGGGAGCGAAATGTCTACGATTTCGGCGCCGTTTTTTTCAAGCTTTTTTATCGCCTGATTAACCGATTCCGCCACCTCCTTTGAAATCCCCTTGATAAAGTATTCTTTCGGAACTCCGATCTTTATGCCGTTTAAGCCTTCTTTCAGTGCTGCCGCATAATCCGGCACTTCACTTTTTAAAGTCGTGGAGTCCAAATTATCATGCCCCGAAATTGCTTTGAGCATAATGGCGGCATCTGTCACATTTTTTGTTATTGGGCCTATCTGGTCGAGCGAAGAGGCAAATGCTACAAGGCCGAATCTTGAAACGCGCCCGTATGTCGGTTTAATTCCAACACAACCGCACATGCTCGCCGGCTGCCTGATCGATCCGCCGGTATCGGTTCCCAAAGCCGCAGCGCATTGGTTCGAAGCAACCGCCGCTGCGCTCCCGCCGCTTGAGCCGCCGGGCACATATTTTTCGTTATGCGGATTTTTTACAGGACCGAAAGCCGAATGTTCATTTGAGGATCCCATCGCAAATTCATCCATATTCAGCTTGCCAAGGATGACCGCGCCGGCGTTTTCAAGTTTATCAACTACTGTTGCATTATATTGCGGAACATAATTGGATAAAATTTTCGAAGCGCATGTTGTCCGTATTCCTTTTGTAATCAGCAGATCTTTTATGCCTATCGGAATGCCGGTAAGAGGCGTTACGTTTTTTTTTGATTTAAGTCTTTCATCCGCTTTTGCAGCCTGCTTTAAAGCATTTTCTTCGCAGACCGTGATAAATGAATTAAGGCTTGGATTGGTCTTGCGGATTGTTTCGAGGTAACTTTTAGCCAATTCCACCGCCGAAACTTTTCCGCTTGCAAGCTCTTTATGGAGTTCGTTGATGGACATCGGTTATTCCTGTTCAATTACTTTTGGAACTTCGATCAGCCTTCCGGATTTTGCCGGCGCCGCTTCAATTAATTTATCCGCATCGGCGAATTTAGAGCTTACATCTTCCCGGAGCCGTGGATCTTTTTCTTCCACCGCGTGCGAAGTCGGGCTGATCCCTTCGGTATCAAGTGCGCTCAGTTTTGCAACATATTCAACTACCCGCTTGAACCTTGCGGTATATGAATCCAGCTCCTTGGCTTCAAACTTTAACGAAGCAAGCTTAGCCACGTATTCTACGGTCTCTTTTGTTATTTTCGCCATATCTTTTCGATAAATGCCTAACATACAACCTTTGAATTTACAACGGTTTTGATGTGTGCTATGAAGATTGCCTAGAATGACTCATACAATGCCGACATGGTTTATTTATCTTTTCGTCGCTCTTTTCGGCGTATGCATCGGCAGTTTCTTAAATGTCTGCATCTACCGCCTTCCCAGAGGAAGGTCGATCGTTCGGCCCGGTTCGCATTGTCCGCGCTGCAGAAAATATTTAAAATGGTACGATAATATTCCCGTTATTAGCTATATGGTCCTGCTCGGGCGCTGCAGATATTGCGGGGAGAGAATTTCCCCGCGCTATTTGATTGTCGAAGTTATAACTTTGGGCTTATCGGTTGGGACATTTGCGCACTTTAAAGAGCTGCCTCAGTATCTGATTTATTTCTGCTTCCTTGTTGCGCCGCTGGTTGCGGTAACATTCATAGATCTGGAGCATATGCTGATTCCGGATGTCATCTCGCTGGCCGGAATTGTTGCAGGGGTAATGACAAGGCTTGCTTTCAACACCAGCGGGACGTGGACGCCTCTTTTGATCGATATCATTCTTGGAATAATAGTCGGCGGCGGTTTTTTATCAATTGTAGGGATCGGCTATGAATGGATGAAGAAACAGGAAGGTTTGGGGATGGGGGATGTTAAACTGGCGATGATGCTGGGCGCTTTTTTTGGCTGGAAAGCCATTATATTTATACTGCTTGCAAGTTCTCTGCTGGGGTCAATAGCCGGACTTTTTCTTATAGTTATTCTTAAAAAAGGGCTAAAATATGCAATGCCTTTCGGTCCTTTTCTTGTTTCAGGCGCTTTTATTTATCTATTTTGGGGTGAAAAACTTTTGAACTGGTACCTAAAGTTATTCTAATTATAATGTAATTATATATAATATAGCTTAATTATAATTTAAGTTAGCATACTTTGTAAAAGTTCTTGCAAGTTAAGCTAAAAAATGTTATTTATAAAATAACGTGAAAAATAACGTTCAGAAAATTCGCGAAGAGATTTTGGTTAGTAAAGCGGAACTTGCAAGAAAAGCCGGAATTTCAGCGCTGACAATAGACCGAATAGAGAAGGGGTATCCATGCCGGATGGATACTATGCGCAAAATCATTCTTGCATTAGGCCTTACCTTAAAAGATAAAGAACGCGTATTTCCATCATCTTAAATGTACAACCGTAAAGATTATTATTACAAAAAGGCCAAGGATGAAGGCCGTGCAAGCCGTGCGAGCTTTAAGCTTGAGCAAATTCAGTCTAGATATCATATAATTAAGCGCGGTGATGTTGTTTTGGATCTTGGCGCCGCCCCCGGCAGCTGGATGGAAGTTGTTTCGGAAATCGTCGGAGATAAGGGTTTTGTCGTTGGAGTGGATCTTTTGCCCTTAAAAGTTAAACTTAAGACAAATATGCAGTTTTTCCAAGGCGACCTTAATCAGACGGAGGAAATATTAAGCCACCTTCATCAGACGGAGGAAGTTGATGTTGTTCTTTCCGATATGGCTCCAAATACCAGCGGGGTGGCTTTTAAAGATGCTTATTTATCGTATGAATTATGCCTAAAAGCCCTTGAAGCGGCGGAAACCCTTTTAAAATCAGGCGGTAATTTTATTGCAAAAATATTTCAGGGCAAAGAGGTGGATGACTTTAGGAGGGAACTTCGCCGTCATTTTTCTAAAATTGAAACTTATATTCCGCCGGCCACGAGAGTCACGTCAAAAGAAATTTATCTTATTGCAATCGGATATAAAAAAAGTTAGCACCTCTTCAGGCGTATAATAGCATAAACTGAAAGGAGCTGAAATGAAATGCTGGGATGTAACCAATAGCAAGGATTTCGCGCTTGTTTACGATGCCGATAAAAAAGCGGAAGGCGTGCAGATTGCCGTTGCTGAATACAACGGGGAATATAAAGGCATTAAAATGTGGAATGATAATTATTCTTGTGTGGGGCCGGAGATCGATTTATTGAATCTTACGGGAGAAGAAAGAAAAACGGTTTACGCTCAGATAACCGATTATAACGGAATCAGCCGCAGGGAGGTCTTAAGAAAAATGAAGGAAAATTTGGAAGGCTTGGAACGCGTTGGCTGGTTCAATACGGGATTTATTGATTACGGAGAGAAGCGCCTTCCTTCCGGAGAAAAAAAATGGTGCCCGAAAAATGATCCCAGCGAGCCTAATGTATATTGCCAGAGCATCGCTGAGTTTATAAAAATGCGCCGCGGTTTTGACCTGATGGCGGCAACCGCTCAGATCGTAGTCGGAGAATTAAATGCCGAGCTGGCGAAAAAATAAATTATTCTATTGAGTATCTCACGGTAAGCTTGATTTCACCTTCATAATATGGAAAAGGCGACGCTTTTTTTATGGTTTCCATTGCGGCGTCATCCAACATTTGAATGCCCGACGATTGCGTGATTTTTATCAGGGCAATCGAACCGTCCTCATTTAATTTAAAAGCAACTTCCGGCCGGCCTTCAAGGTTTTGCCTTTTCGCGATTGCTGGATAATATTTTGCGTGTTCGATCTTTAAGCGAATCTGGGTTAAAATTTTGCTGCCGGATTCAAGTCCGGGGATGGCAAATGAGTTTGTCATCCCCGTGAAAACGGGGATCCATGGTATCTGATTGCTCTGGATTCCTGCCCCCTGCTTACTGTCTGCAGGGGCAAGCTTCGCAGGAATGACACGGCTTCGGGAATGCTCTTTTAATGGAATGGGGGAGGATGAAGCAGAAGCTGCTGCGCTTTCTTCTCCAATGATTGCAACTGTAACAATTTCGGCGCCGAAAGGTTTTTCGGTATTTAGTTTTTCCAGATAAAAGATATAGGTTATCGGAATAATATGGATTATCGCGGAGAGAGCTATAAAAAATAAAATTTCCCGTTTATGCATATGGAAGATAATACGGCTTTCCGTTCAGATCATTAATTCCGACATAAACTTCTGTATCGAATACGGTTTTTAAATTTGAATAGGTCACGGTTTCATTTGCAGGACCGCATTTCGCAAGGCGGCCGTTTTTAAGCAGGGCGATTCTCTTGCAGTAGAGCAGCGCAAGGTTAATATCGTGCATGGCGGATATTATCGTCAGGCTCTCGCTTTCAACCAGTTTTTTCAGTAATTTTAAAATATCCTGCTGATGGCGGATATCCAAAAAAGTCGTAGGCTCGTCAAGCAGGAGTATTTTAGGCTCCTGCGCCAGGGCCCTTGCGATAATTACGCGCTGCCTTTCGCCGCCGGAAAGCTCCCAAAACTGCCTTTTAATGAATTGTGCTGTGTCGGTAATTTCCATTGCTTTTTTCGATATTTCAATGTCGATTGCAGAATCAAAGCCAAAGAGGCCCTTGTGCGGCGAACGTCCCATGAGCACAACTTCAAAGGCGCTAAACGGAAATGTGATATTCGTATCCTGCGGAACGGTTGCGACCAATTTGGCGAAATCGTGTCTTGGATAATTTTGGCAGGGTTTGTTAAATAATTCGATTTTGCCGGATTGCAGTTTTAATATTGAAGCAAAACACTTTATAAGAGTTGTTTTGCCGCTACCGTTCGGGCCTAAAAGGCCGATCCATTCGCCGGCTTGAACCGCAAGCGAAATATCGCGGAGCACCGGCATCTTTCCATATGAAAATGAAATATTATCTGCTGATAAAATAGTCATTGTTTTTAGGCTCGCCGCTTACTTATTCATCGACTTCTTTAACAAGTATACAAACGCCGGTCCGTTTATCAAAGATGGGGGGAACGATTCGCTCGTCAGCACTCGCTCCTTCCCCCCATACCCCTCGGCTCGCCACTGGCTAAGCCAGATGGCTCGCCGCCTATTTATTCATCGACTTCTTTAACAAGTATACAAACGCCGGTCCTCCTATCAGCGCGGTTATTACGCCGACGGGCAGCTGCGTCTGATAGCTTCCATGCATCAGCAATGTCCGCGCTAAAGTATCCGACCAGACAAGAAAGACCGCGCCAAAAAATCCGCATACAGGCACTAAAAGGCGGTTATCGCTTCCAAATACAAGCCTCACCGCGTGCGGAATAAATAGCCCGACAAAGCCTATGAGCCCGCTGACGCTGACAACCGATCCTATCATCAGCGATGCCGCGAAAAAAATTATCTTTCGCGAGCGAGCGATATCTATTCCGAGGCTTTGCGCTGTTTCATCTCCCAGAGAAATGCCATTAAGCTTTTTTGACATCAGGCATAAAACTATAAAGCCGGCGAAAACCAGCATTCCAACAACAGCGAGCGCGCTGTAACTCTGAATTTCAAGATTTCCTATCAGCATAAAAAGAATTTCGTGCGCTTGTTCAAGCGTCACAAGCGAGTGGATGAGCATGATAAGAGCAAAAGCGAATGCGTTGAATATCACCCCCGTAAGCAAAAGCGTATGAGCCGGTAACTCGCCGTGAAATCGCGCTGTCCAGTAGATGAAGATCATTGTAAGAAATGAAAAAGCGAATGCCAGCATGGCAACAAGGGCAAAGGGGAGCCCGAATGCGAGCCCTATTACGCTGCCTAGCGCTGCTCCTCCGGAAATGCCGAGAATATACGGGTCG
>JACPAJ010000032.1 GCA_016180865.1 Deltaproteobacteria bacterium | reverse complement strand
GTATCGAGAAATTCGGTTATTCTCTGAATCTTTTGAATGTTGGTCATTATATCAAAAGGCGTGTTTTCGGACTCCTTTTTAGCCTCGGCTTCGGCTTCCAGAAACACCTGTTTGATTATCGTTCTGATTTCATCATGGCATTTTCCGCATGCGCCGCCGGCTTTTGTGTAGTTTGTGACATCTTCAACTGATGTAAGATGGTTTATTTTTACGGCGTCTCTTATCTCTTTTTCCGTTACGCCGAAACATTCACATACAATACGGCCCTCAAGCATTTTTTTCTGCTCCGGTTTGATTCCATGATAGTACTCAATCGCCGCCTGCAAAGCTTCTCTCCCCATTACAGAACAGTGCATCTTGGCTTCCGGAAGCCCGCCGAGATAATTAGCAATGTCCCTGTTTGTAATTTTTTCGGCTTCTTCAAGCGTCATGCCTTTAATAATTTCCGTCAGAGCCGAGCTGGAGGCGATTGCCGAAGCACATCCAAAAGTTTTAAATTTCGCTTCCTTGACTTTTTTCGCTTCATCAAGCTTAAAAGTCAAGCGAAGAGCGTCTCCGCACGCCATCGAGCCGACTTCGCCTATGCCGTCGGGATTTTCGACTTCACCCACATTGCGCGGATGCAAAAAATGATCTTTAACTTTTTCCGTATAATCCCACATATAAAAAAGCCTCCTTAAAGCAGCGTTTTCATAAGCTGCGGTATATTATGATCCGTTTTTTTATCGACGCACTTTTCGCAGGTTGCTTCCGCTGTTGCATGGTTGCATACTTTGCAATTTTCTATTAAAGTACAGACCTCTTCGAGTTCTTTCGCAACTTTTCCATATTTTGCAATCTTATCGTTTAAAATGCTTACTTTGGTTTTCAAATACCCGATCAATTCTGGGGCAGACTTTGCGCCGTTTGTTCCGCTGTGTCTTAGATTAAGCAGGTGACGGATTTCATCCAAAGGTATTCCAATTTCTTTCAAACTGAATATCGTCTGCAGTTTTTCAATCTGCGAAGGATTGTAAATCCTAAAGCCTCCGGATGAGCGTTCTGCCGAAATTAGGCCCAGTTCTTCGTAATATCTTACTGTTCGCGCTGAAATACCCAGTTTTTTCGCAACTTCGCCAATATGATTATTTTTTTCGTTCATATAATGACAATATAAGCAACCTTCACGTTAATGTCAAGTTTATAATGGGTTTTATTAGTTCGAAAGAGGTCAAATATTTGACGACGTTTTCAGTAAACATAGAGAATATTACCAGATTGATAAAAAAGACCATTAGGCGACTCTATATAAATGCTTAAATATCAAATAGTTACATAATAATATCTAACTTTTTCTTGGCACATCTTATGCAAATTAGGTGAGTGAAGAATAAGGGGGGATAATAAAATGAAAAACATACATTTAAAGGAAAAACATCTCGAAGAGCTTATGCACAATAAGGGGCATAAAACACCTTCACCTCTTGAAATCATGCGAAAAACTGGAGGTGTAGCGCATCCTGTAAAGGCTTCTCAGAAAGGCAAACCGGTCGATAGTATGCTGGCAGTATACCACGATAGGCTGACGTATACATTCATTTTAGACAAGGAAGTGGCCTCCATTCACTACGATAGGGCAAAGGGCGAGATTTTTTTCAAAGGCCATAATATTTGCGATCGAGAACTAAAAGAACATGAAATCAAGGCCTTAAAGTCTCTTCCCGAGATACTGATGAACGATGAACAGGGGAAATTATTTTATAATGATTACTTAGCAACTTTGAGTCATGCGCTGGCCGATAATAATAAAGGGTAGGTATTTTTGCGGGCGTGTAGGCGGCAAGACGGAGGAAGGAAAAATGAGCATAATCAGCAGGTTAAATGAAAGATTTAAAAAGGCTGAAATTGCTAAACGCGATACTTCTTCCGTAACCTCAAGCGACAGCGACCTGCCGCTTGACAACCAATTAACATTTCAACGCGATTGCAACGAAGGATGGTCATATCACGATGGACATATTTATTTAAATGACGAAGACATCGAAACTGTTTTGGATGAAAACAATAACGATGTGAAATTTCAATCCGCCGTCTCCGATGCCATTTCAGAATATCGCGATTTGGTATGGAGGCGCGGCAACGGGCAATTTGCAAAATTTACCGTCAAGGCCGATGGTGTCCAGGAAAAGATATTAAACAACATGAAACGCATATATGATGAGCGGACTGGAGGAATCAAGCTTAGCTGGGGAGATGGCGGCTATCTTTTAAATAATTTGAACATTCGGGCGATTATTGCAATGTATCATGTAAGGCCAACCGAAAAGGCGCAAAAGTTCTTAAAAGGGCTAAAGGCAAAGCTTGCCTTGATTTTAGTTAATAAAAACAGTAGTCCTCATTACGAAAGAGTCAGCAAGGTTGTTAGAACTCTCTACGATGAGGTTGATAATGCGATTTCTCAAACGCCCATTGATGGTCGTTGCCTGCCTGCTCATAACGCTAATCATAATTGCTAGCAAATTTTACCATCGCGAATTTTCTGAAAATCATATCGTAAATTTCATTAGAGGCGGTTCTTCACAGCAGCATATTTGCGAAGGGTGGATAGATTCTTCTCCCAAGTCGCTTGAAGAGGGGAACGCAATAAAATTAACTATTAAAATTGACGGCTGCAAAGACGGGGAGATCCTGAAACTTTTAGATGGTCGCATTCAGCTGTCGGTTAATATTGAAAAAGAGAGGCTCGGATTTGAGCCGCGATACGGCACTATAATCAGGTTTCAAACGCATCTTCATGAACCGGTCGATTTTAAAAATCCCGGCGGTTTTAAGTACAAAAGATATCTGCAAGGCTTGGGCATTGCCGCCACCGGATTTATTGACAATCCGAATTGGGTTGCAAAAATCGGCGTTATTCAATCTCACAAATTGAGGCGTCTGATAGAATCGTGGCGTGTTAAAATAGCGAATGGACTTGATTCCATTTCGGATGCAGATACCAGAAGTCTGGCATTGGCGCTTACAATCGGAGACGGCTCAAGAATTTCGGAAGATATAAAAGATGATTTTAGAAAATCGGGGCTTATGCATCTTCTGGTTATTTCCGGACTTAATGTGGCTTTTGTTGCCATGGCTCTATTCTTCGGGATGAAAAAGTTAATAGCTCTCATCCCCGGCATCGCGGCCCGCATCAATATTTTCAAACCCATATCCGCCGTGTCGATTGCCGCAATTTGGTTTTATACATATATTACAGGCGCGGAAGTTTCCGTAATGCGGGCGGCTATTATGGCTACAGTTTATCTCGCAGGAATAATACTCGATGGAAGGCCTGATATTTTTACTTCGCTTTCAGTCGCGGTGTTAATAATTTTAGCCGATTCCCCGCTGGCGATTTATGACATATCGTTTCAACTCTCCTTTATCGCTGTTTTATCTATCGTAATTATTTATCCGAGATTTGCGGAAAAATTTAGCTGGCTGAATGCAAAAGCAGATGAAACTGTTATTATAAAAATCAGGCGTTATATTCTGCAAACTGCTGTCGTATCGATTTCGGCGGCAATTGGAGTTACGCCGCTTATGCTATTTTATTTTCACAATTCATCCCTTATCGGCATATTGGCGAATATTATGGCTGTGCCGTGGGCCGGCTTCATTGTAACCCCTGTTAGCTTTATAATCAGCGTGATTTCTATAATGTCGACCTCACTTGCGCATACGCCCGCAATTATTTTCGGTTATCTTATCGTGCCCATCTCAAAAATAGCCGCGCTTGCGGCATCATTTTCGGCGCCGTCAATGATTGCGTTTACGCCTCCCAAGCTTAGCGTGTTAATGTTTTACCACATCGCGATATTCATTTCTTTAAGAAGGTATCTCAAGCGCGCAAATATCGCGGTGGCGCTATGCTTTGTTGTGCTGGCTGCAAGTGTAATTCTACAGTATAAATGGTATTTTTCAAAAAAGATGGAGGTGACTTTTTTGGATGTCGGGCAGGGAAGTTCGGTAGTTGTGAGATTTCCAAGCGGTAAAATTATGATTTATGACGGCGGCGGAAGCGCAAAAAGCGATTTTGATATCGGAAAATTTGTCATAGCGCCGTATTTGTGGCGGCAGGGGATATCGAAAGTCGACTGGCTTGTTGCAAGTCATCCGCATTCGGATCACTTTAAAGGTTTAGGATTTGTGGCCGAACAATTCAGACCTGAAGCGTTATACTGGTCTGGCATTCTTCCTGAAGAAGAAGGGGATCTTGAGGAATGGAATAAATTTATTACGAGGGTTGATAAAACCAAGGTGCCGGTTAGGACCGTCTTGAATATGCCGGATGTTGCAGCTCTTAATCCGCCGGCTCTCATTCCGGAAGGCTGGAAAACAAATGATCAATCGATTGTGTTGAAAATCGTTAAAGGCGATGTCTCTTTTTTGCTGACGGGGGATATTGAAGCGGGTGCTGAAAACAGCATGGTTGATCGTGTTGGAACTGGATTAAAGAGCAGCGTTTTGGAAGTTCCGCATCATGGCTCTGCGAGCTCTACCACGGACCGGTTTTTAAGCCTTGTAGCGCCTGAATATGCCGTTATTCAGGCTGGAGAAAAAAACAGCTACGGCTTTCCGCGTGAAGAAGTGTTAACGAGGCTTAATACAGCCGGGGCCGTAATATACAGAACGGATGTGCATGGCGCTGTTAAATTTGCAACGGACGGGAAAAAACTTGAAGTGTCGCATTATTGACGTTATTATCCTTTTGAACTTTACAAGTTCCTCCGTCTGGTATAGAGTTTAGTCAAAATACACGTTCTTTCAAGGGGTTAGAGTTTCAACATTTAGATAAGGTAGTCGCATAATGTGGCATAGAGATTGCATATTTTGAAAGTTAAGAGAGGATTTTAATTATGAAACTTAATCATTATCTAAGGTTAACTATTGCGTCACTTGTTTTTATTTTGAGCGGGCAGGTAATGGCGGCAGAATTAAACTTATCGGATCCGATACGCTTGGAAACCGATACTCTGTTGGATCCGACTTCTGTTCTTTTCCTTGATGCAGCTCATTCGGTAAACATTTTGGGAGAATCATTTGATATAGAAGATGCTCTTGTTTCTAAAGGTGTTTTATCAAATGAAAGTTGCGTGGAGAAAGCAAATACTTTTTTTGGCGCGGTGGCTTCAGGATTTGCTCCTCAAAAAAAGATGAATGAATGGACATACGGTTTTTTTTGTAAAAACAAGGCATGGGCGATTGGAGAACTTTTAGCCAAGAAGGCAGAGTCTTATGATGATAATTTATGGGCTCCCGGCGCAAAGACTCTTTTTGTCGATGAGATTAATAATAAACTTCAAAATCTGCCGTTTGAGATGTCTGTTGAAGAGCAGGATGTTCTCATAGCTTTTTTTGAGCAAATTATCGGTCAATCGACGCTGCCGGCAAAAGAAGCAGACGATTTAAAAAAAATAATAGCGGTTGCAAAAGCTGTGGAGCTTCCTGATATCACATTTTTCAATTATTTTACAGCTTCTTTTGAAGGTGACGGAGAACATGCGTACGGGATAATAAAAAAATCCGGCCTATCATTAGGGGATGCTGCTGTTATGATTAAATCTTCCGGCCAGGCGATAGGGGTTGCCTCTCTTCTTTATGATAAATATTTTACTCCACTTTCATTTAATTTTGCCGGCAATATAATATTTTATTCGTTTAATAACGGCAAACTCGATTTCGGCAGCTATGTAACTAATCCCGCCAAATGCACATTTGCAATTTTACCAGGGGCAATGCTGGCAAAAGGCTGCATTGTTGAAGAAGAGCCGATTGCTTTGGCGGCCGCAGATCTCAATGATGACGGCTGCTCCGACTTGGCCGTTGCAAATCGAAAAGAAATCCTGAGCGACAATGCATACATAACTTTCTATCTTGGAACGTGCCAAGGCTCATTTCCGTTTACATATCTCGGTTATCTGCCGGTAGCTTTGGAGCCATACGCTCTGGCAGGGTCAGGAAATGAATTTTTCGCGGCATCAAATAAAGCGGGGGCGGCCGGAGAATATAACGTTTACAGAATCGGCCTTGCAGGCGAAGATCCCATCATAAAGTCTAAGATTAAAGTTGAGCCTCCAAAAGCGGGCGTCGGCCCGTACAAAATTGCAGTTATTCCTGAAGGAGTTTTTTCGGAATGTAAAAGTCTTGCTTTGACATGGGCCAATATCGATCCGGGAAATTCGAAACTTCCTGATACGGCCAAAGTCGAGTTCATCGATCAGTTCAGTCTTTATCGTGGCGCAAAAGATGCGGGGAACGAATGTGATAATTTTTCTTTTGCCGGCAATTATTCCGCTCAATTAATGGATGAAAACGTTGTTAATCTGCCGATGTTTTCTTCGATTATTTTCATGCCTGCTGTCGAATCTAAAGATTCCCCGGCCGGCATTTTAATCGGCGATCAGCAAATTTATGACGGATCGGCTTTAGCCCATTTCTTCCCGATAGAAGCTCCTGAAGTCATCGGCGCTCCTGTTTCTATAACAGTCGGCGGTGATAATGCAGATTATCTTGTCGCAGGGAAAACCGGCGGAGGAGTGACCGATATGGAAGCCAGCCAATCGGGCAATATCGGCGTTGTTATGGGTTATCCAAAAGTATGGCAGGATTTGTCGGCTTTGGGAGTGTCAACGTACGATTGCCCGGCTGAAATGATAGCTCTTGGAGGACCAAAAACAATTCCCATCAATAAGGCGATGACAAATCTAACCCTCTACGACATTGTTAATCAAAATGGAGTTACGATTAAAACGAAACAGAAGGATGATATTCCGGACTTATGCCAATGTAAAAATGACGGAGATGCAGACGGCATATATGATGACCCCATTATTTCGGAAACACTACCCAATGGGACAACCAAAGTATATAACGGCTTAACATGCGATATATGCCCGCCATCGAAAGAGGCTTTGTGTCAAGCTCTAGCCCCGGGACAGGCGCATCCGTGCTATAATCCGAATCAGCAAAATATATGCCCTGAGGAATCGGGGTTTGGACCAGGACCTGGGCCCGGAGGAGATGCTGAATCCGGAGGACCCGACGTTGACGAGCTGAAAGAAATAGAATGTGAGCTTGATAAACTAATCAGAGAACCGCCGGTTTCCAAAGGCTGCACATGCTACAATAACGATTTGGATTGCGACGGGAATGTTGATGAGTGTGAAATCCATCTGCCTGAATTCAGCGCCGCAGAAGCGCCGTTCAACGGCTTGAAGAAAACATGCTCGGCGTGGTGGAAAGACTTGGGCTGTGAGACTTCGTTCTGCTCTGTCGATAACCAGTGTAATATTCCAACGGATAATTTTTGTTATAAATTAGTTTCAAAATGTGTCGGCGCTAATAATATGCTTTGCACGCCGAAAAAGAAAAAAATATCATTCAAAAATGAGTTTTCTTTAATATCAAAAGCCTATGCGGATGAATTGCCACCCCAAAACAAAGGCGCTGTCACAGTTATTATTAATAAAGGTGCGCCAAAAGTTATTGATGGAGGAGGAGACGGCGGTGGTAAGCCAACAATTCCCGACATAAGCGATTGCTTTATTAAAATTGGAAGGGACGGCCGTTCCGCAGCCGGCATTGGGGCTCCAAACGGGCCGTATCATAAATATATTACCGACC
>JACPAJ010000031.1:1338-13070 GCA_016180865.1 Deltaproteobacteria bacterium | reverse complement strand
TTACAAAGGATAAAACATATTGTGTCTGCGAGCCAGGATATATCCGGAATGAAACAGGCGCATGTGTTGTAGGTGACACTCCGTGTGCTGATGGCAATATTTTATTTGAAGGCGCATGTGTTTTAAAAACCCTTGTTGCGCCGGATTGCGACGCAATGAGCAAGGCAACTGGCAAGACATTTGTTTTGAATGAGAAAACTTTAAAATGTGTAGAAACGGTTGCGCCAGCCGGAGGCGGTGAAGGAGGCTGTTTAGCGATATCAGGCGTTGCACCGAACGGTGTCGGGGTGTTGTTAATTATCATTCCGGCCGCATTGGGATATGCTTTACGGATGCGCAAGCGCCGCTTCTAAGTCGGATAACTATAGAAACCAAGGCTTTGTCCGGCGAAAGGGTTGATGACGGCCAAACTGTATCTTATTAAAAGCCCCGTAACCACCCATGACGGAGCAATTCAAAAAAGCCCCTTCAGATGAAGGGGCTTTTTAGTTGGCATGCTTGTCGTTATATATCATAATGAATGACGAAATAGATGGCATTTATTATGTATATACCTAAGTTTTTGAATTTAAACGATATTCTTCGAGTTTAGCGAAATAGACAAAAAATATTGTAATTCTCCAGAGAATTGCTATAATATTATATAAATTCTCTAAATGGGGGTATTTATGCTGTATATAGAAAGAGCTCTCCAAAATAAGCTGATCGAGATATTTGGTGTGGACATCAAAAGGGGGGTGATACTTGCCGGCGTGGTCGGATGCGGAAAAACAACCCTTGTTAATGAAACGCTCAGACAACTTGGCGCTAAATATCAAATATTCAATTTTTCTGGCGATGATATCCTATTCCGTAACGCCACAAGCGAGGACACTACCTATATTCACAAACACGTTCGTTCGCAAACTCAAGGGAAGGCGCTGGTATTCGTAGATGAAGTGCAAAAAGCGGAGAGTATCTTTGATGCCGTTAAATATGCCTTTGATCATTCTGACATGTCATTTATTGTTTCGGGTTCAAACCCGGATTATTTGAATACTGTGGCAAAGAAGAGATTGCAGAGGCGCGCGGATCTTTTAATTTTGCATCCGTTTTCGTTGGCTGAGATTCTGGCCCACATGGGCTTCATAAAATTAAAGGATGCGGATATTTTTAGGGAAATAATCCTTTCAAAAGATTCAGGACTCCTGCAAGAAAAAATTGACCTTCGGCTGGCTCAAAGCGACTCTGCAAGAGAAAAAATAGCCGCAATAGTCAAAGAATATTCCACATTCGGAGGGTTGCCGCTTGCTTATCTGGCTAAAAATGAAAATGAAAAGTTGATAGAAATTGAAAAAGTTGTTGAGAGGGGGTTCGAGAGTTTTTCTATCAATAATGAGAATAATTCCGACACAATTAAAATTGAGCTTGCAAAGCTGCATTCACAGGAGTTTGCTTATCAGGGGGTATTTCAAAAAACAGGTTTGCGGAGAAGAGATATAATCAATAAAACGATCGATCAACTGATAAATCAGGGTTACCTTCTTAAAAAGAAGCCATATTTGGAAGACGAGAATAGGAAGTCGTATCTTACAGTATTTTCATATATTGATCCGGGAATCGTCACATATCTAACAGGCATGATTGGCTTGGAAAATATAACCGGCCAGCGCATAGAGGGGATAGCCCATGCGGGCCTTGATGCGATCATGAGAAATCACATTCCTTTGAAATCGTCGTTGTTTTATTATAAACCATACGCAATAGATATTAATAATAAAGTGAAGTTTTTAAGCGGCGAGATTGATTTTGTATTCAAGAAGGGCGTTGATATTTGTGCTATTGAAGTTAAGGCGACGAACAACTTAAACGCCATTAAGGTTCCTGTGCTGGAAAAATTTGTTCATGAAAAAGGACTGCCTTTTGGAGTCGTATTATATGGCGGCATTCCTTTTTGGGATAAAGAAAAGAGTAAGATTTTATATTGGCCTTACTGGTTGATTTAGCCTCTTGTAATCGCTTTTTCTAACCACCCATGACGGCGCTTTCGTCAGACGGAGCAATCCACTATAATGCCTGTCCTAAATCTTCAATTAAATCCGCTACATCTTCAATCCCAACTGAAAGACGAATAAGCCCGTCCGTTATTCCTATCCGCAAGCGATCTTCTTTAGGAACGCTCGCGTGCGTCATGGTTGCGGGATAGCAGACAAGAGATTCAACTCCGCCGAGGCTTTCAGCCAATGAAAAGACTTTTAACGACTCCGCAACCTTTTTAGCTGCTTCAAATCCGCCTTTTGCTTCAAACGACACCATTCCGGAAAACCCGCTCATCTGTGTCTTGGCTATATCATGCCCTTTATGCTCTTTTAATCCGGGATAAAATACGCGCTCGACTTTTTTATGTTTTGCGAGCCACTTTGCGATCTCTTCCGCATTTTCGGCATGTTTTTCCATTCTTACGGCGAGCGTTTTCAGCCCGCGCAAAGTAAGCCAGCAATCAAATGGCGAAGGCACCGCGCCGATTGCGTTCTGCAAAAATTTCAAACGCTCATATAATTCTCCGCTGCTTGTAACAATCGCGCCGCCGACAACATCCGAATGGCCGCCGATATATTTTGTCGTGCTGTGGAGGATGATATCCACCCCCAAATCCAGTCCGCGCTGGAAATACGGCGTTGCGAATGTGTTGTCTAAAACCGTCGCAACCTTCTTTTTGCGCGCTGCTTCGGTTATGGCTTTTATATCGATGATCGAGAGAAGCGGATTTGTCGGCGTTTCAAACCATATTAATTTTGTCTCTGCGCCGACGCACTTTACAAAACTTTCCGCATTTCTCGCGTTGACGAACGTCACATGCAGGCCCTGATATTTAGCCGTTTCCGCCAGAAGCCGCCATGTGCCGCCATAGACTTCGTCGGAAGCCAAAACATGATCGCCGGGTTTTAGCATTGCAAGAACAGTTGCCGTTGCCGCGCATCCGGAAGAAAATGTCAGGCCGTATTTTCCGTTTTCAAGCGAAGCGAGGCACGTTTCCAAAGCGGTGCGCGTTGGGTTCTGCGTTCTGGAATATTCATACCCTTTATGTTTTCCAAGCGCTTCCTGAGTATAAGTTGTCGTCTGATAGATCGGCGTAATCGTGGCGCCGGTTGCGGAATCCGCTTTTTGCCCCGCATGAATCGCTTTAGTTGAAAAGTCCATAAATCTCCCCCTTATTCCTTTTCTTTAATCCAAAAATCCACAAGATCCATCCTTGAAATAATTCCCATCGGTTTATTCTCATGAACGACGATAATTGCGCTTTGGCCGGCCAGAAGGAGCCTGTAGCCTTCGGCAATATTCGTTTCGGCTTCAAGGGTAGGCAGCGCTTCGCTCATTATGCTTGATACCGCCTGCTGGCTCAAATCGGTTCCGTCGTAAAGAAGCTTCATGAGCGTTTCTTCCAGAACGCTCCCCATATTTTTGTTGCCGTCGATTACGGGCAGCTGCGAAATCTGATATTTGTGCATCAAAGATATCGCCTTTGTCACCTTATCGCTCGGAGAAACGGCTATCAGCGAGGGCGCGTCCTGTTTTCGCGCCAGAACATCGACAATGCGGATTTTCACGGCTTTAAAGTCAAGCAGCCCTTTTTCCTGCATCCACTGGTCGGAAAGAAATTTTGTAAGATAATTTCGTCCCGTGTCCGGCAGGATAACGACAATTGTTTTCTTATCGGTAAAGCGCATTGCGTATTTTAGCGCTGCGGCAACGGCGGTTCCGGACGATCCTCCGACCAGAAGCCCCTCTTCGCGGGCCAAGCGGCGCGCGGCATGGAATGATTCTTTATCGGTTATTCTTATGACTTCATCGACAAGGCGGGGGTCATAAGCGCGCGGAATAAAATCTTCCCCGATCCCTTCGACTAAATACGGTTTCGGCGTGTCGCCGGAAAAAATCGAGCCTGCGGGATCGGCTCCGATGATTTTAACCCCCGGGCTTTTCTCTTTTAAAAATCTGGCCGTGCCGGTGATTGTTCCGGCCGTTCCCATTCCTGCGACGAGGGCATCCACTTTGCCGTTTGTATCTTTCCAGATTTCGGGGCCGGTTGTTACATAATGAGCGGCGGGCCAGCCGCGCAGCAACACTATAATGAGACTGGGGGGAATCGGGAGCAACTCCAGTCGGCGTGATCACCACTTTAGCGCCAAACGCACGCAGGTTTTGCCGCTTCTCTTCGCTCATTTTATCGGGCATAATGAATATCGAACGGTAGCCTTTTACTGCCGCCGCCAGAGCAAGCCCTACGCCTGTATTTCCGGCGGTCGGTTCAACGATTGTGCCGCCTTTTTTCAAAAGGCCGCCTTTCTCCGCGGCATTTATCATTGAAAGGCCGATCCTGTCTTTTATGCTGCCTCCGGGATTGACGCATTCCACTTTTGCAAGAATTATCGATTTCACTCCTTCGGTGATTTTATTTAATTTTACCAAAGGGGTGTTGCCGATGGCATCCAAAACTGTTTCGCAATATTTCATTATCTCCTCCCATGAATTAGGTGATAAGTGAGCTAGCCTACAATTATATAATCGTAAAGGGAAAATTAAGAAATCATTTTGGGTGGCCAGTTGGCTGTTGACAAATAACCCTTCGTATAGTTTGATTAAGACATGGTTGAGTTTGCAATTCGAACTTCGGAAAAGGGTTTTGAGGACATTTGCCAGAAAATTCAGCAGATTGCCAGCGACGCTTTTGACATATTCGATGAACAGGATTTAAGCGCCGAACAGTTTCAAATCGACAGTCTAACAGCGGACGTGCTGCCGTTGCTTAAAAAATATTCCGGCAAAAATCTTCATGCTACCCCGGCGCTATTCAATGCTGTGTACAACGCTTTCGATATAACCGCGATTGATGGTGAAGGTGATTGCGACCTGCCAAGCGGCATATCTGAAATGACAATCAGATATCAGGAAGATAAAGGCAAAAAGCCGTAATCATTTGTTTTGCATCTATTTGATTCTTATGCTAAAAAATAGGCATGGCTGATCCGAAAGCTACCAGGCCCGAAGATAAAACCATATTGAAAACCGCCGATGAAGTGGCTTCGCATGTATCGCAGGAGGAATCAACTCCGTCCAAGGATTTTAGTCCTTATATTGTAATTGTGGATGGCCCCAGAAGCGGCACTCGTTTTCAGCTTAGAGAGGGCGATAATCTTATCGGCCGCAGCGTTTCAAGTGTCGCAATGCTTGAAGACCAAAGCGTTTCCCGCAAACATTCAGTGCTCACAAAAACAAGCACCGGCTGGCTTATAAGAGATGAAGGAAGCAAAAACGGAACTTCCATCAATGGCCAGAAATTAAAAGATCCTGTGATTATCGGCCATGGCGATGTTATCAAAGTCGGCATCTATTCGTTAAGGCTCATTACGAAAGAGACGACGTCAGAAGAGGAGATGGCCGCTCTGCCTCCGGAACCCGAAGGCAAGACCGTAATGTTTGCAAGACAAACCGAGACAAAGACGTATGCAGAAGGGGCTGAGTTGCAGGCATCAAAAGCAGAAGAATCCAAAGCTGAAGAGGGCGGATTAACCGGCGAATTAGATATGGAAGGCGGCAAAGAAACTTTGGAAGAGGCCGGGGGGGCGGAGCTGCCGGAACCTGTCGAGCTTCCGGAAAAAAAGAAGCATCCATTGTGGACATATCTCGCGATGGGATCGGCTCTTCTTCTGGTTGTATCTGTTGCGCTTGGAGCGTATTGGTATCTGTCAAAAAGGAAAGCTGCATCTCCGCCGCTGGTACAAGCGACAACAACTCCACAAACAATTGTTCCCGAAGTTCCACAGGCTCCGAAAACTATTCCTGTCTTTTTGGACTTTGCATCAAGCCCTTTGCCGGCGCGCGTTTCTCTGGAAGGCAAAGATCACGGTTTAGCTCCGCTTAAAATAAATTTGGAGCTGGAACCGGGCAAAAAATATACGGCGACAGGGACTTTCTCTCTTGATGAGCTTCAGGACAGCCGCACGGTCACCGTTGATTTTACCGCCGAAGCGGACTCGACGCTTATTCCGATATTGCTCAAAGGCGCCATCGGAATAATTAAAGTCAGCAATCTTCCGAGAGACACTCAATTATATCTTGAGGGTTATTACGCCGACGATCCCTTTAAGGCAAAGACCTCCAAATTAACGGACGTGGTTTTTGGAAAGCCGATCTATGCGCCGTATGGAAAATATATTATTGAATTGAGGCTGCCCAAGCAGATCGGCGAATCAAGCCAGTTTGTGGAGGATATAAGATTCAGAAGGGAAGTCCAGATTGCGGAGGAGAATCCGATTTATGAAATAAACGTTACGGAAGACGATCTGCAGAAATTTCCGGCGGAAATCCGTTCGATTCCGGATCGGGCGGACGTTTTTATCGATGGGCAGATTGTCGGCAAAACGCCTTATCAGGGGGTGTTCCCGCTTGGCGAACATGTAATGACGCTCCGCAAAGACGGCTATTTTGAGCATACTCAGAATTTGAAAATGGATATCAACACAGTTTACCAGATTGAAATACCGCTGAAAACCACGGTCGCCGGGGAATTTGTGAACGCCGGCAAGTTGTTGATGAATAAGGGGATGTACAAGGAAGCTCTCCAGCAGTTTTCGGAAGCCTTTAAAAATTCGCCGACGGCAAGTGAAATTGCCGAGGCTCAATATCATTTGGGAATGTGTTATATGCATCTCGGGGATGCGGCAACATCGCTCGGGTATTTCGAACAGGCGCGTCAGAATCCGAATTATCAGTATCAGGCAATGCTCGGGCTTGCTTCGATTTACGGCGCGCAGAAAGATATCTCAAAAGCGCTGCCGCTGCTTGTCGAAGTCATGTTGAAGTCGCAGGATGAAGAGATAAAAAGAAATGCGACGGCGGTTTTTAAGCAGATTTCGCCTTTACGTTCTGTAATGTATATCTACAGCGATCCTGAAGGAGCAAGCGTATCTGTGAACGATAAAGTGATCGAACAGAAAACACCGCTGATTTTGCATGATCTTGGCTTGGGAAATTATAAAATCAAGATTCGAAAAGACGGATATGTTTCACAGGATTTGAATATCAACATGTCGATTGCGGAATTCAATCCGGTAATAATCAAGTTGAAACCTATCGAGGAATGAGGTAGAAAATAGTCTGCTGGAAAAGCATGGAGGGAGATTTATGTTAGAGACAAAGAGTGGTGGCGGCGTTAGCGCGGGTTACCCCGCTATTGAAAAACTCATAGATTCCGAGGACTTCAATCAGATTAATGCCATTTTTGAAAAAGCCTATAGTGAACTTTCTGAGCAGGCGAAGGTTAAAAGAGGATTGAAAAAAAGCAGAGAGGCAAAAAAGGCCATGAAGTCCATTGAATTAATGATGAGTCTTTTCAAAGAGTTACTGGAGATTAAGTATAAAATTCAGGCTTTATTAAAAAAGGGCGCGGCTAAAAAAGTTTGATATGTTTTACAGACGCAACTTTAGGGTAATCTCCGCCCGATAATAGTAATAGAGGTGGAGGTAAAATATATGACCGAAAATATTAAAAACACTAAAAGCATTAAAATCGAACCAAATAAAATAGGCGGCAAAGCCCAATCGGGCCCAGTCGGCAGCAATTTTGATTCCTTTCTTGGAGCTGTCGATGCAATGGCGCCGATGAATACCGAGGTAATGTATCAGGCAACGGGGAGCACAAGCGCAGCCGCTGTGTTGCACGGAGCTTTTACCGGCGTTACCGGAGCCGCAGGCTCTTATGGCTATGGGCCTGGCGGAGGTGCGGGCGCAAGCTATGGCGGGTTCGGAGCGCTTGCGGAATATCCGGGCATTATGGGCGTTGGAAGTTCGGGAACGGTTGGTGGTTATGCGGGAGGATATAAAGGAATTGACACAACAATCGGCGGCGCTTCTTCAACCGGACAGGTTGCAGGAACCGGAATGAATACACCCGAAGTTCTTAATACGATGAATATCAATGCTCTGAAGCTGCTTGAGTTGCAGGCAGTGGTGCAGTCAAATACGCAGGCATGGAACACGAAATCTAATATTCTCTCGGCCGACCATCGCGCTCGCATGGCGATGATAGAAAAATTCGCGGCACGAGGATAAATAGGAGTGTAAGAAGGGCGGCGAACCGTCTGGCTATGCCAGCGGTGAGCCGAGGGGTGCGGGGGGAAACGGCGAGTCTAGCGAGCCGGTCGTTCACCCCGTTTTGGATAGGGGGTTAGGATGATCAGTATAGAGCGTGAACACTTGGGCCTCATGATGGAGGCCGGGTATGTTTATCTGGGAATGCAAAGATTCAAAGAAGCGCGCGATGTCTTTGAGGGAGTGACATCGCTTGCACCGGAAAGTGAAATTCCGTTAGTAGCTTTAGGTTCCGTCGATTTTTGCCAGGGGAAATTCACGAACGCAATCCGCCGCTATAAAAAAGCGCTTAAAATCAATCCGCAGAGCACGTACGCGCTTGCCTATATGGGCGAAGCGCTTTTCTTTATGGGTAAAAAAGCTGAAGCGGTAAAACAGCTTAATGAAGTTAATAAACTTGAGCCGGTTGGAAAAGCCTCCGACTTTGCAAAAGCCCTTTTAGACGCTATCAACAAGGGTTTTACGCCTCAGACGCTTTCTGGAGTTGATGAAATAAAAGCATATTTAAAAAAGAAAGAGGCTAGGTAATTAGATGAAAAAAGCGTTATTAGTTATTTCGGCTGTGTTTTTGCTCTTAGGCTGCAGCAAGGTTGAGCTGTATCACGATCTGTCGGAAGAAGAGGCCAATGATATGCTTGTCGTATTGCAGCAGGATGGAATCAATGCCGAAAAAATCAAAGAGGTCAGGCAGAATGAGATTTACTGGACGATAAAGATCGACCCGAAACGGCTTATAGATGCAAGGCGGCTGCTTGTGGAGCACAACCTGCCGCGCAAAAAAGAGCTCGGGCTTTCGGGAGTGTATCAGGAAAAAGGTTTGATTCCAACGCCCGACGAGCAAAAAGCGCGGTATCTGCTGGCCCTTAAAGGCGAAATTATTAATTCGCTTCTTAAAATACCCGAGGTGATAGATGCCGATGTGGTTTTAAATATTCCTTCTCCGGAAGAATTTGCGTCGCCGGATGCAAAGGAAAAAAGGCCGACAGCTTCGGTTATTATCAAGGCAAAACCGACCGACAGCGTGCAGGAAACGCTTTCGGAATCAAGGATGCAGCAGTTTGTGGCAAATACGGTTGAAAATTTGAATCCGCGGGACGTTTCTGTCATTATAACTTATATTACATCTCCAAAAGGTGGTCTTCTGCCGGGACAGACTGTGGTGCTGCCGCAGGTATCCGATATTTCAAAAGATACAACCGAGGGTAAGTCTGTAAAGCGGATAGCAGGGCTTGAACTTGTGGCCGGTTCTCAAGGCAGGCTTAAGGTCTATCTGGTTGTTTTCTTTATCCTTTTATCGGTTTTGGCTGGAGCATTGATTGTTACAGTTATTAGAACAAGTCGCTTGCGCGAAGAGTTAAAAGAATTTAAGGGCGATACAAATGCGCTGGTAGAAGGCAAAATAGTAGAGGATAGGCCTAAATTGGAAGGCAAAAAATAGACGCAACTTTAGGGTACAGGCCGGCCGATAATAATAATAGATATGAATTTTGCACCAGTCAGACCGGATTTAGTTAAATATGAGATGCGGATGGTTTCAGGCGAAGATCCGTTCGCCCAGCAGCAAAAAACCCCCGGAGCGTTCGGACGTTTTCTGTCCGGAGTCGGCCGTTTTTTTGGCGCTGTGGCGGCGCCGATGTCTCTTATATTTCCGCCGGCGGCAATTGGAGCGGCCGGCATGTATGGAATCGGGCAGATTGGCGACCAGATGCAGTACCGGACATTTATGAAAATGCAGCAGCAGCAGGCAGCGCCGCAGTTTATTTCTTATCCGGGCCTTGACCTTGCTCCGACGCCCGGAGGAGTTGCTCCTGCCAGAATGCCCGGGGTTGAAATATCGCAGCAGCAGCAGGATGTAATGGATCTTCTATTTACACGAAATGATATGATGCTTGAGAGCGCGCACAAAATCTAAGGGTTATGGTAATCGGCAAAATCCAGAAAAATGTTGTTCCGGTAAGCCCGCATGAGCTTGCCCAGAAAATCGCCAATGAAGGGTTTAAAGGCGCGGTCGAACAGGCGATAAGCGGATCCGAAAAGGAATATCGCGCTCAATACAAGAGACTTTTGGAATCCAAAAAAGCGTTCGCGCCCGGAGTTAAGCGTTTTCAGGCTACAGAAGCCGATTCGGCCGAATTTCTGGAAGAAGTTTACCAAAATCTTCCAACCTTTTTTAAAAAGATGATAGACGATGCGGTTTTAGAGCAGGCAAATATTAATAAGCTCTCCAAAAAACATCAGGATGAATTAAAGCGCGAGCTTGCGGATGTAATAGACCAGGAACTCCGCCTAAAGGGAAAGTTTGCCAATACTTGAGGAAATTACTCCCCAAAAGAAGCAGTCAGTGATCAGTGGCCAGTGGTCAGTGAATATCAAATTATCTTTATAACCTCCTGAATTTTTTAGTTTTTCCCATCTCCCATACCCTGCTCCCCATCCAACGCATTTCTTGGCATAAATTCTGCAAGTTGCATCAAGCGGGGGTAGCTTACTTATGGCAAAGTCAGCTCTGAAGTTAAAGCAGATGCAGGCGAACGAGATTGCAAGAAAGCGTCTGATGACGGCGCGAAAGGCGGCCATTACAAGGCTTGCTAATAAGAAAGAAGAAGAGGCTTTGAAGAAGAGAGATCAGATTGTCGAGCAGTATATGCCTTATGCTTCTTCCATTGCATCGCGCGTTACAAAGTCGCTTTCGCTTTCAGGAGAATATGAAGATATTTTATGCAGCGCAAGGCTCGGACTCATCGAAGCCGCGAAACGGTTTGACGAATCGCAGAATGTCGACTTCCGCACATTTGCGTATTACAGAATCAAAGGCGCGATTTATGACAATCTTAGAAAGTCCGGCTGGCTGCCGCGCTCAATCTATTCAAAGCTTAAATTTGAAGAGGCATCGAACGAATATTTGCAGTACGTTTCTGAGTCGGGGCGCCTGCCTCCGATTGACAGCGAAAAAGAGGTGCAAAACACTGTTAATACTCTCGCTTCCATTTATGTCATATCGCTCGATGCCAATGAGGATCTCGATATCGAAGACACAAGCCATGAGGATTTGGAAAAGAGGGCGGAATTTCAGCAGATCAGAGCGCATATGCGGGACGCTGTTTCAAGCCTTCCGCCGAAGGAGAAGCAGCTCATTATGATGTATTATTTTCAAAATAGAACGCTCGAAGAGGCCGGCGAAAAATTTAAACTTTCTAAATCGTGGGTGTCAAGGCTGCATGCAAGAGCGCTGGAGCTTCTTTTTAAACGGATAAGAGTGCTGGCGGCAAAGGGGTCAGTCGGCGAAGAGGGTGCTGAAGAGCCAAAGGAGCAATAATTTATGGATCCAATTTACGGAAAATTAGCGACGACAGCGGTCGAAAAGGCCGCGAGAAACTCCGAGAAAGAGGTGTCGCAGCCTCTTAATGGCGGTGATTCGCCGTTTAAACAGATGCTTCAGGGAATGGATGTAGGCCAGGATATGGCAAATATGCTCGACATAGGGCAGAATACAGGCCTTGGAAGCTCTAAGATGGAGGCGATGCCGGCTGATGAAATAAAACTTGATCCAGGCGAATTGAATGTAGGCCTTGAAGAGCCGAAAGGCGCCGAAAAAATCGTCG
>JACPAJ010000031.1:0-1311 GCA_016180865.1 Deltaproteobacteria bacterium | reverse complement strand
GATCAGGCGCATGTTTTCCATTTTGCGCAGATGACGGAATTGACTGTCAAAGTTGCGGAGCAGGGAGTATCAAGCGTAAAGACGGTGTTAAATACGCAGGTGCAGTAAGAATAATTTAACGTAGGAGAAATAACTAATGTATGCCGGCAGAGACAGACATACGCGGACGGAAATCGTTAAAATGCTTATTCAGTCGTTTCAGTGCGCCGATATTTCAATATTTGGGCCCAAAAACGAGGAAGAGGCATGCAAATCCGCATCGGGAAACGGCCTGACGAAAGAGGAATGCCTTTCCACAATAAAGGAAGAGCTGCTTTTTCAAAAAGAAGAGCTTTCGAACCTTTCGGAAATACATCCCGCATGGATTGTTAAAGCGCTTGAAAACGAATCGCCGAAAATAATCGGCATAATCTTAAGGTGGCTTCCTTCAAAGCATGTCCGCTATATTCTGGAAAATATTCCAAAGCGCGTTAAAATGTCGCTGCCGAAGCTTATCGAGTCGTTTGCGGTTCCGGCTCCGATTTTAAATCTTATAAAAAGCGGATTCGAGAGAAAATTCAAGCTTCCGGCTTCCAAAAAAGGGAGCGAGATTAAAACGTTTGACGACTCCGCATATTTAAGCTCGGAAGCGCTTCCGATGCTTTTTTGCGATCTCGGGCTTCATGAGCTTGCTTTTGCTTTTCAAAATGTCGATGAGAGCGGAATCCGCGTTCTTTTAAACAGAATGGCGGTTTCTTCCGCGCGCGCTTTGCAGCAGAGGATGAAGGATGTGAAAGGCATAAATCAGGCGCTTTTGAAGGACGCGAGATATTCCATACTGGAAGTCGCTCTTGATCAGGAAGATATCGATAAGCTTCTCGTTGAAATAGGCCTGATCGCTTTTGCAAAGGCGGTTAAAGATACCGGCATATTTTCCGCTATTCAGATGAAGCTCGATCCGATAATTTCTTATAAGCTGAAGCGCTATATCGATCAGCAGGCCGGAGCCGGAAAACTTGCCGCCGAAAGGCAGAAAATCATTATGGAGAGGATAGCGCTGCTTGCGCGGGCGGAAGAAATTTGAGCTGGCAGTTTTGCAAAATATGAGGTAAATTTCATTGTTATGAGCAAGGTAATTAAAAAAACGGACGTTAAAAGAGAGGCGGGATTAATAGGCAAAACGCCCATGAGCAATATACTGCCGATGGAAGGCGGAGGGGTCCTTAATAAGAAGGTTTTGGACGCCAAAGAGAGGGCGCAGGCTATTATTGATGAGGCGGTTAATGAGGCCGACAGAATAAGATCCGAGGCTAAAACGATTTTGGAGCAAGT
>JACPAJ010000030.1 GCA_016180865.1 Deltaproteobacteria bacterium | reverse complement strand
TATCGGGAACGCTTCTGTAATTCTTGAAATGACAGCGGTCGCGCAAAAAAATGACGGCAGGTTTTATGATGCGGCGGACACATATAATGAGCTGTTCAATCAGACTCGCGGCGGAGGCAATATCGGCGGCAGGGCAAGCCGCGGCAGAAAAAAAATGCTGGAGGCCGCGCTTTCTGAAAAAAACCAATTTCCGGGTTGGGATAGGAGCGATTTTAGATCTGACACGTTGTGGGCTGTTTACAATGAGTTATTGGATGCTGATTCGACGGGCTTCCAGTTTCAGGGATTAAGCCAATATGGAAGATGGAGAGCTGTTAGAGAAATCTGCGAAACTTTTAAAACTGAACTGACGCAATCTACTACGGAAATATTGAGGCTCGATGGCCGGCTTTACTTAAGGGTAGCTAATAAAGTTAGGGATGAATATCGTAAGTTGCAAAGCGGCAAATCGGCCGAAGGCGCGGAGCGACGCGCGGCAGACGTTGAACGCGGAAGAGAAGACGGAATGGGAGGGGAAGGGCGCAGAGCGGAAGATGCAGATTCAGAAAGAGGCAGAGAGAGAGCTGGAGGAAAAGCGGTAAAATAATGTCATTGCGAGGCCACGAAGTGGCCGCGGCAACCCCCCCTCAACCAATTGTTTACGGGAGATTGCCACGCCACCTGCGGTGGCTCGCAATGACAGAATAGGAGAACTAATATGACTACTATAAATCAAGTTACCGTAAGAAGTGCTGAAGAGCCGGTTCGCAGGGAGCGATTGCCGATTGAGGAGTCATTGCGAGGAGTCCCGAGCTTGTCGAGGGGCGACGAAGCAATCTCCCTCGCAACCAGCGATAAATATTCCGACACACCATTCTTGGGCGCTCCGACAGGCGCAGTTATGCAGAGCCTCGCATCACCTAGAGGTTTTATCCCATCGCCGCTTTTGCCTCTTTCAATGTTGATTTTCGCAGCTGCTCCAAAGCCTAATAAGGCTGCTCCAGCGGCAGCAGCGCCCAAGAAAGGTATGTTGGATCTCTTTGCCGAAGGTCAGGATCTGGAAAAAGAGGGTGATTGGTTGAAAAAAAATAGGAACAGCGCAGGTGCAGCCAGAAAATATAAAGCAGCCGCCGAAAAATTTGAAGCTGCCGGAGTAAAGCCGGCACATGCCAGAGCTCTCATCAAGTGGGCTTCATCTTATGAGGAAGCTTTGCGCGAGCGAAACATTAAAATCAAATGGGCAGCGCCGGAATCTATTTATCAACAGGCGGCGTCTGCTTTTAGAGAGTCATTGCAGCAGAAACGGGATAAAAAGGGCTTAGAAACGGCCAAAGAATTGCTGTTATTTGCCATTGCTTTGGAGGGGAGCGGTCAGAACTCATGGGAAGAAGCGCAAAAAGTCTATGAAGAGTCTGCCATGCTTTTTTTCGAGCTGGATGATCCGGCCGGCGCAAGGCTGGCCGCCAGCGATGCGCTAATAATAGCAGAAAAACGGAACGATCCCGAAGGCAGGATTTCTTTGCTTATCTTAAAAGGAGATGCCTCTTTGGCGTTGGGCGAATATCGGGCGGCTGCGGAGAGTTATTCTAAAAGCCAAGGGATAGGGTCGCAACTTTCGCCGGTGCCGGATGCGGCGAGAGAAACACCGCTTTTAGCTTCCTTAGTCGAAAGACTTGGATTGGCTGAAGGGCTTGAACCTCTTGGTGCGAAAGGAGTTGGGGTATTTAAAAATTTAGCAGCTGAAAGTGAATATTTTAGAAAATTGTCTTCAGCTGAACAGATAGGGGCTGTTAGGGAGATTGTTAAAGAGTGGGAAGCCATAAGACCTGACATGACGGAAATTGGCAAAGCATTTATTAGAGCGCATTCTCCAGTTGCCAAAAAAGGCGCGGCATTGCGGCATGAAGGAGAGCAATTGATGTCAAAAGGAACATACAAAGAAGCAGAAGAAAAATTCCGCCTTGCAGCTCCAAAGTATCATGTCGCACGATTGTATGATAGAGAAGCCGAAGCAAGGCATTTGCAATTGGAGGCTTTAGATGCCATCGTTGGCCGGCAAGATAAGGAGTTTAGGGCGGATATTGTTGCTCAGGAGATCTCGGCGTGGAACAGCGCGGCTGATGAGGCAAACGGAATTGAAAAAGCAAAGTTCCTTGAAAAAAAGGCTTATGCTTTGGTTGCGGCAGGAAAAGTGAGAGATGCGATTAAAATAATAAGCGTAGCTCATAGTGTAAACGTTCGTGAAGGAACTCCTGGTTTAGAGGCAAATGCCAGAATGCATGAGAATTTTGGAAAACTTTTATATGAAAAGAGCCGGTTTCGTTTAGCTGTGCATGAATTCGAAACTTCAGCACAGGCACGTTATATGTTAAAACAATTTACAAGGGCCGCGAGATTATACGGACAGATTGGCGATTATATAGGCCAGCATGGGGTGCGCGGTAAGGGCGCAGTTTATTATTATGATTTAGCTATTGCTGCGGCAACACAGGGCAGGGATGGCGAATTATCGTGGAGGTATTCACGTAAAAAAATAGATGCGCTGCTTGCAACGGATGGGTTCGTTGAAGCCGCGGAGCTTGCGGATGAACTGCTTAAGCGGAGTACAAAATCGGATAGAATGGAAACAGCTTTGGATTTAAGGCGTGAGGCGGTGAGGCGGATTTTGAAGAGTCATGTTAAAAACCCAATGACCGACCGCGAAAGTATCGACGGAGCGTGGAAGATTTATTCTTTGTTTAGCAAACGCGTAGATTTTTCAAGGCTTAGTGAGAGAGACCAATGGAGAGTCCTTAACGGATTTGCAGAGGACTGGCTACGGGTAAGCCATGATGAAAAAGACAATTTTGTGGATATAGTAGATTTTGCCGAGCAATACTATGAAGCAGCCACAACCGGCGCTGTTGCGGAAGGGGTCGAAGCAAGGAAAGCTAAATCCGGACGGGAGAGAAAAGAGGGGCGAGAAGGCAAAGAGGGCAGAGCTGAAACGGACCGTGCCGAAGGCCGGCCGGTAAAATGAGTGATCACCCTCACCCCAACCCTCTCCCATCGAGGGAGAGGGGGAGGAATGTCGGAAATGATTTAAACACTTGACTTTATAGCGTGGATTATAGATACTGCGACAAGTTCATTAGAAAAGCACTCCTTTTGGAGTTTAATATACAATCCATTATTAAGTTATAATGTCAGCAAATTCAAAAAGTTAGCTAATGCCTACCAAATGTTATCTAATCGTCTAATATCAATCCTTTCAAAGGATAAGGAGTAAACTTATGCATCTAACGGAGTTGAAAACAAGAAAAGTGGCGGATCTGCTTGCCATGGCGGCGGAAAAGAAAATTGAAAACGCCGAAATATTGCGCAAACAGGAGCTGATATTTGCGCTGCTGCAGGCGCATGCGGCGGCGAACGGCGCAATCTACGGCGAAGGCGTTTTGGAAATCCTGCCCGACGGTTTTGGGTTTTTACGCTCTCCCGATTACAGCTATCTTCCGGGCCCGGACGATATCTATGTTTCGCCTTCTCAAATAAGGCGGTTCGGGCTTAGAACGGGAGATACCGTTGCCGGCCAGATTCGGCCGCCGAAAGACCAGGAGCGGTATTTTGCGCTTTTAAAAGTTGAAACGATAAATTTCGAGCCGCCTGAAAATGTCCGCGGCAAAACGCTTTTTGACAACCTTACGCCTTTATATCCAAATGCAAAAATTAATCTGGAGTTTGACGCTAAAAACTATTCAACCCGCATAATGGATTTGCTGACTCCAATCGGCAAAGGACAGCGCGGTTTGATAGTTTCGCCTCCAAGAGCCGGAAAAACCGTTTTATTGCAAAATATCGCGAACGCGATAACCGGGAATCATCCGGAAGTTACCCTCATAGTTCTTTTGATAGACGAACGCCCGGAAGAAGTGACCGATATGCAGCGCTCCGTCAAGGGAGAGGTTGTTTCATCGACATTTGACGAACCGGCAACGCGCCATGTTCAGGTTGCTGAAATGGTTTTGGAAAAGGCCAAGCGCCTTGTTGAACATAAAAGGGACGTGGTTATCCTTCTGGACAGCATCACGCGCCTCGCGCGCGCCTACAACGCGGTTGTTCCTCCGTCCGGAAAAATTCTTTCGGGCGGCGTCGATTCTAACGCTCTGCATAAGCCGAAACGCTTTTTCGGCGCGGCGAGAAATATCGAAGAGGGCGGGAGCCTGACGATTATGGGCACCGCGCTCATCGACACTGGAAGCAGGATGGATGAAGTCATCTTTGAAGAATTCAAAGGCACCGGCAATATGGAAATCCATTTAGACCGGAAACTGATGGAAAAGAGAATCTTCCCGTGCCTTGATATCAATAAGAGCGGAACAAGAAAAGAAGAGCTGCTGCTGCCGGAAGCCATATTGAACAGAGTGTGGATTTTGAGAAAGCTGCTGCAGCCTCTTAATGTAATAGATGCGATGGAATTTCTGCTCGATAAAATTCAGCCGACAAAAAAGAACAAGGACTTTTTAGAGAGCATGAATAAGTGATCCGCCAAAGGCGGATCATCCTGAGCAAGTCGAAGGATGACTCTATCGCGGGAACACCCCGATTCCGTTTGCCACGGGTCCGAATCCGTTTCTGTACAGCTCAAATCCTTTTGCTTTCGCGTAAACCTGCGTTGAACTTCCGCCGTCGAGATTCAGCGCGTCTTTGCATCCTATATTCAGGAGATGAACTGCAAAATCAGATAAAGTTATCGGCAGACTTTCCGTTACGGCGAGAATGATGCTGCCGTCATCAGCAATTCCTATAGCCGTTCTTTCGGCGGCCGATTGTTTGAGGCCGGAGGGGACGCTTCCGTCAACAAGGATTCTGGGGCCGGCTTCGATCGCCATTTCTATTTCCGGAGTGAACTTATAATCCTGCTTTGTGATAACCCGCGGTTTGCCGGAAGCAATCTGAAAAATATGCCACCAGCTTGTCCATTTCAGCCTGCTTATTTCGCGGCCGTCTTTTACAAGAAGGCCCAAAGAAGCGTATTCAGGCGTAAAAAAACCGCCGTTCACCGCCGCAATCGAGCCCGATTTTTGCGCCATCGATTTTGCATCGATATTTATCATCCCGAATTCTTTAGCCGTGATAATTTTTAGTTTTAATTTTGCCGGGTCAATTTTGAAAAAGTGTATAAACCCCGCAGGCGAGGCATTAACTTTCTTATATTGCAGCCCATCGGCAATATTTTTCCATTCAGGCGCAGCATATGCGGCTGCCGACCATAAACTGGCAATGATGAGCCATCTGACTATCGCACTATCGAACCATCGCACGGGTTTCATCTCCTCCACATATCAACCGTTGCGCCATCCTGAAGGCTTGCAGCGCCTTTTGCCACCACAAGATCATTTTCCGCAAGGCCGTTTACAACTTCCGCGATGCCGTCATGAATGGTTCGGATGCTTACTTTTGTTTCATGGGCAATTCCGTTCTGCACCGTGAAAACGAATTTATCGCGGTTCCGCGTTATAACCGCTGAATCCGGAACCACAATAACTTTATGGATATTAGTGCTTGTAAATTGGGCCGTGGCCGACATTCCCGCCTTTAAGACATAATCGGAATTTGGAACGGCGGCCCATACATCAAATGTTTTTCCGGTCTGGTGGATTTCAGGGCTGATGTAAGTTACGGTTGCGTTGTATTCCGCGTTGTCCAGATCTTCTATCTTCACGCTGATGGGCATTCCAAGCCGGATGCCGGTCGATTCATCGACCGTCAGCGGAAACGCCACCAGAATAGGATCGACATTGACAACCGTGAAAAGAAGCTGATTTTCGGCGGCCACTTGCATCGGGCTTGCGTATTTTTCGATGACGAGGCCGCTTATGGGGCTGCTTATTTGAATATGAGCGGCATTATATTCCGCCACGGCTATATCGGTCTTGATTCTATTCAAAGTTGCTTCAGCGGCGGTATTTTCTATATCAACGCTTTCATACTGCGTTTTATCCAGTTTTCCGTCTTCGAGAAGCCGGTCGCGGTTTTTTAAAAGATACGAATTTTTTTCCAGCACGCTTTCGGCCTCTTTTCTTGCCGCGCGGAGCTGGCTGAGCTTTATATTAATCTCTTCATCGGAAAGCTGCGCTAAAATGCTTCCTTCCGCAACCTTATCGCCCTTATTTACAAAAACTTCGGAAATTTTTGCAGGATACGAATTCTTTATTTCAACCCGATCGCGAACAATCAATATGCCGGGCACGGTTACGACAGGGGAGCTCTCCTGAACTCTAACCGGCTCGACTATTACAGAGACCGTGCCGGAATCGTACCTTTCGCAGCCGCGCTCGCAGGAGATGAGGGACAGAGTTAAAATACAAAGCAGTAATAATTTGACAAAAATCCGACATGTGGTTGTTGATAAATCCATGAATTGCGTGTCATTGCGAGTCCGCCGTAGGCGGACGAAGCAATCTCCCGTAATCAATTGATTTCTTGAGATTGCCACGGCCCCTTCGGGGCCTCGCAATGACTTTTTTAACAGTTTTCCAAACATAAATGATTCTTATATGCAATTGCTTACAATAGTCCAGCTTCTTTGTGCATTTGGGTCATTATGGAAACGTTCGGGAGCCAGAGGTTGCAGAGCCTTGCAAACGATTGCATCTGCTCGTCGCTGACTTTCAGATTGAATTTGTCCGTGATGGAGGCGCTCTGGAGAATGACCGGCAAAAATTTATTCGTTGATGTTACAAGCTTTATCGCTTCCTGAAGGTCTTTGCTGGAAGTATCGGAGGTGACGACTATTTTCACATAAGTCTCTTTTCCCGATGACAGCGCTTTGGAAAGGAATGCGGCGTGTTCCTGCCAGTAATCTTTTCTGCCGGTGGATGACGGAAGTTTTATATCCATGCTGATTATATCGATAAGCCTGCTTATTTTCTGGAGCGCCGATGCTTCGATGCCGTTGGTTTCAAGCAAAACTCTTTTCGCCGGTTTTAAGGTCGGAAGCCATATTGCCAGAAAATCCGCCTGCTCCAGCGGCTCGCCGCCGGTAACGGATATTGTATCGTCCGTAAAATAAGCCAGATGCCCGTTAAGCCGCTCCATGGAAACGGGATTGCTTAGGATGGCGAAATTTTTGGATTTTGGCGGTGTTTCAACCCGGTAATTTACGCATGTTTTAATTGAATCGATCGAATCGCACCAGCGGCATCCGGTGGAGCAGCCCGCAAAACGGACGAACGTCATCGCTTCGCCCGTGTGAGGGCCTTCGCCCTGAAGGGACGAAAATATTTCCGTAATATGCGCGGTCGTTTTTATCATGTCACAGGTTTCGCCTTTGATCTTGCGACGGCGATCGATTCAACCTCTTTTTTATAACTCTTTAGGACTTTTTCTGCAAATGTTTTTGGATTTATTTTATAATCGTTAAGGCCCTTTGTTTTTACGGGAGTATTATGGCTGCTGATGTTGATTCCTATATGCATTAGGCACGATACGGGCGATGCCGTGGCAATTGAAATATTAAGTTTTGCGTGGCCGTCAAATAAATCGTTGCCTTCTCTTTTAATAATTAGATCCGGTAAATACGAGCGCAGCGCATCGGCGATTAACGACACAAATATCCGCTGGTGAAGAATCATATGGTCAAGATCGCCGCCGAATTTTTCAACGATAAAATGGAGCATCTCTTCGCTGTAAATTTTGCAGCC
>JACPAJ010000013.1 GCA_016180865.1 Deltaproteobacteria bacterium | reverse complement strand
AAAAATACGGACAGCCTTTTGTCTGGGAAATGATCTCGTTCAGTGCATTTCTCTCAAACCGGACGTTATGTTTGACAGCTGGCACTTCGAGTGCGGCCATTGCAGCCGTCTCTTTTAATGGTCCAACGTTAGGATATTCAAAAAGTCTTTCAGCGTAGGATTTGGCACGCCCCGCCTGTCCGACAAGTTGGGGTAAACCGGCGCCAACTAAAATGACTGGTAATTGATTTTGCGCGCATTTATGTAGCGCCATGATGAGCGCCGCAAATTGCTCTTCTTCAATGTATTGGATTTCGTCGATGCAAAGGACCAGCGCCGTATTTTTTGTCTTGGCCACTTTTCCGATCTCGGTAAACAATGCTATCAAATCGTGTTCTAGATCGCCTGAGTCCGCGACCCCATCTTCACTACCCAGATCTAAACCGAATTCGATGTCGTTATACTTGACCTTCATTGCGCCAACAAAACCACCCAATACTCGCATGGTGCGCTTACCGAGCTCTTTGGTCGCTACCATTACATCCAGTTTTATGAGGGCTGTTCGCAGGGCGGGGATGAGCAGAGCAGGCAAGGATCGTTTTTCAGGGGTTTCGATGGAAACCACGGCAAAACCTTTAGCTTCTGCTTCTTGTGAAATGCGTGTCAGCAAAACTGTCTTTCCAACCCCGCGCAGTCCAACCAAGCATAGGCCGCGCGATGCAAGACCGTTACGGCACCGATCCAGCGCTATTGAAGCTTTTTCAATGATATCGTCACGACCTGCTAGTTCGGGTGGAATGGTACCTGCACCGGGGGCGTATGGGTTTATTCTTGGATCCATGTTTAGGATTGTTAGCATGGGTTATAAAAAAAGGCTAACTAATAATAACTTATTTATAACTGGGCTTTTATACGGGGGCTGTGTTGGCTAAATACAATGCAATTTGTTACGCTATTAAACCGGTTTTCCGAGGTAGGACTCGGAAGGTTGAGACAAGGCCCTATTGATAAAACTAGCCATCAAACAAACAGGTTCTAACTTGGTCTATCCAGCGGAGCAAAACGAAAAGGCCATAATCTTCAACGGGTTATGGCCTTTGTTGTTTCGATGTTCTTGATCTTCTCTAACAATAAAAAATGGTGCCCCCATGGTATCATCTTGATAATATTAATGTTTTCAAACTCTATTTTTGCCACAGCCTGTGGCAAAATTGAATTCGGGGCAGGATATGCCCGATAAAAGGCAATCATGCGCCCCATATTTCGTTCAGAAAACCCTTTTACTTCGGGAAGCTCATTTCTTAGGTCCTTCGATAACTGGAATACATAACTCCATTTTACTGCGTAATTTGGATTTGTAAGGTCCTTTTTAAAACAAGTTCCATGCTGAAATCAACGTAGTATCACTTGCAAGCGATGCATTTTTTTCTGTGGTACAGATTATCCTTTTTGCTCCCACATTAATCCCCTTTATTTTTTTTGCGGCAGATATGACGCCTATTGAAGGTGAATTTGCAAGCTTGATCTCAGAGGGCAAAAGCTCTGTGCCTTCATATAAGAGGTCAATTTCATCGCCATCCCTTGTTCTCCAAAAAAAGAGATTCGCATCGAGGCCCCTATGCCAAAGACTTTTTATGGTTTCGGAGACAACCCATGTTTCAAAAAGTTTTCCGTTAAAATGATGTGAAACGGCTGTTTTGACATCGTTGATATTAAGAAAATAAGACAATAGCCCCGTATCCAAGAAATATGCCTTTGGCGTCTTAACGCATCTTTTGGCGTGGCCGCGGTAATAAGGCTTTAGAATAAATATCTGATAACTTCTTTCCAACACATTAAGCCACTGCGCAACCGTCGGTTGAGTGACCCCGACATCACTTGCAAGCGCAGATAGATTCAAAAGGTCGGCGCTGCGCGCAGCTAGCATGCGCATGAATTTTTCAAATAGGCCGATATCTCTGATACCGATTTGACTGCGAACGTCCCTTTCAAGATAAGTTTGTATGTAGGATGAATAGAAAACATTTCTGTCTATTTCCGGTTTGGTCCATATTTCCGGTTTATCTCCGCGAACTATAAATTCAAAGATGTCGTTCACATTCCGGCTCGTTTCGAAGCGCGATTCGATTGGAGCAAGGAAATAGGGAGGCTTTTCGAATTCCATGCGACTGTCGTCGATTTCCGGCCTGCAAAATCCTAATAGTTGCAGAATTGCAACGCGTCCGGCAAGCGACTCCTGAACATGCTCCATCATCTTGAAATTTTGCGAACCCGAAAGCCAAAAATAACCATCGGCGCTTTGCGTTTTTGTCCTCTTTTCATCAACGGCAATTTTTATATACGGTAAAATGTCCGGAGCATATTGAAACTCGTCAATGAATACCGGAGGTTTAAACTCGTTTATAAAACCCTTTGGATCCTCTTTTGCATAACGCCTTAATTGAAGATCATCTAAGGTAATGAATCGTCTATTAGGTTCAAGAGTTCGAAAAAGTGTGGTCTTTCCCGCCTGGCGGCTACCCGTCAACATAATCACTGGAAAGGTCTTTGATGCCTTTATAACAGCTTGTTCTATAAGCCTTTTTTTATACATATGGCTATTATAAATTATTACTTTGTAATTGTCAAAGTATTATTTGTGTAAATTGGGGGTCAGATTATAGCATTCAAGTATTAACATATGATGTGGCTTCCATGACATAGAGATCAACATTGCAGACCGTACGTATCTTCTTGGCGATGATTCGTCCAACCATTTGCACCTTAGAATCACACAGCACAAAAGCCTTGCTGGCTTTCAGGTTCGCCGCAATTTTGGGAATCTGATCGCTTATTTCTGACCCCACATACACCGAGCATTGGCGGGAAGATTCATTCTTAAATAGGACCTCTATCTTTTCCACCTCGAGACACTCCTTTAGAACCCTAGCGGTTCATTGATTAAAAAGACGCTCACTCTCCCTTCTTCACCCCTAAGCGTCACATGCCGTTTTCGGCAAATGCAGTCCGGGCTGTTTGAGTTCATACACCGTCCGAAAGATAGACATGGGGTGTTTCTCTTTATCAAAGCGCTCGTTTTGGGTGCCGCAATGGCCCTTATCCGTTCAAACCCGGCCTTGACGTTTTTCACGATTTTATTGGTGCCGCAGACCACGAAAACCTGCTTGGGGCCAAAGCTAATCGCCGCAATCCTGCTTCCGGTTCCATCCACATTGACCAAATATCCCTCTTCGGTAATGGCATTGGTTCCTGTCAAAAAATGATCCGCTGATAAAGCGGCGAGACGATCCTCATAGGTTGCATTTCCCCTGAACGGCAATCCCTTGGCACGAATGGCATCGGGAATACCCAGTTGATCTAATGTGACAGATCCTCCCCTGCTGATACTTTTTGAATGGGCCAACTTCTCGAGAATCGCGGTCACTAAAGAAGCCCGGTCAGAAAAAACCTCGGCAATGAAACCATTTTTTCTCAAGTTTGTTACAACATTATTCAAATCAATCATGATGTTTTCTCCCTTTGATAAATCTTTTTTGCATTTTGGCCATCCCCCTTTTTATGTACCTGCCATAACCTCATAAACTAGTGGCTGTGACAAGTATTATTTTTGAAAAGATGGGAATACGTAATTTGGATTTGTAAAGTATTTTTTCCAAGAGCAAGGCGCTAAAGCGCGAGGCCGAGATAAAATCATGGCCGCGGGCGAAAAAAGAGGCGTTAGTTCGATGAAAGCCGGCACAAATCAGAATGGCCGGAAAATAATGCTTAAAATGCAGATAACCATTGCGATGATATAAAATAAAAGCGTTCCGCGGATTACCGGATAAAAATCGGCTGGGGCCTCAAAATATTTACACGCTTTGCGATAGTTATAAAAACCGAGAGGAATAAGAAAAAAAGTCACCCCCACAGTTAACGGAATTTTACGCAAAGCAATTAAAGCTAGAGCAGCTGCAAAAAATAGGCCCAGCAATCCGGCATAAAGCCTTACCGCTCCGATCCTGCCCAGCCTTACGCAGATATTTTGCTTGCCGACAAGGCTGTCCTGCAAAAAATCGGGCACTTCATTAATGATTGCTATTGAATATAATAATATCGCCGGAAGGATGGAAATTAAAAGCGGCTCCGTATCCACCGTTTTAGTCTGCAAATAATAGCTTCCCAAAACCATTGCCGGCCCATAAGCAAGAGCAATAACCGCCTCCCCAAGACCGCGATACGCAAATTTGACCGGCGGTCCAAGATAAGATGCCGCCGCCGCAAAACCAATAAGCGCAAATATCGCAATCCCCTTTCCGATTATTAAAGTCAGATAAACAGCAAACAAGAGAGCTGCAAAAAAAGCCGCGATGCCGATATAAAATTTTTTCTTTCCGATAGGCTTTTGATCGATCTGAAAAATTCTGTCGGTGCCGAGGATCCAGTCAAAATATTCATTGAACGCTTCCACTCCTATCAGCACAAAAACAAGGCCGCTTAAGCCAAGCAAAAAAAACTTCAAATTAAAGAGCTCGAGCTTTTGATAGGCAATAGACGCGCCGAGAAAATACGGCAAAACCCCTGCAAAAAGGAGAAAGCGGTACCGGATAAACGTGAGTAATTTAGTTATATAGCTCAACCCAGTCATTGGCCTTCGCTACCATTGTTGGATCCGCGATAACTTTCTTGGCAAACGCCGTAACTTTAGGGTCCTTCCACGATTTTTTATATCTCTCCCAGATTTCGGCCAAAGTGTGCTTCCGAAGATCTCCGCACAAGAACGGCATAGGCCCGATAAGCTTTACTTTTCCGTTGGGAATGACAAGGAGACTCGCCGAAGGATATTCCAGCCTGTATTTCAGTTCCTCAATAACATCATAAGGATAATAATAGACCTTCATTCTGCCTTCATAAGACGCCTGTTTCTCCTTCAGCACTTTAAAAAATTCTTCGTACTGAGCGTCCGTCGGGCAAAGCGCGTCCCAGTTTTCGGCAGCACGGCCAATTCTCATGGTTTTGCCTGTATAAACGCCGTAAATGCCCATTTTATGGGCCATATCGATCAACTGGCCGGTTTCATGAATATTGAATTTTGTGGGGACAAAAACTATTTCCGTCGTTACTCCGGCTTCCACAAGATATTTGCACGCATCGATCGTCGGCTGCCATTTGCCCTTAATTCTCAATTTTTCGTGCGCCTCGGCGGTTGCGCCGTCAACGCTCACCTGAACAGATCTGAATCCAAGGCTTCCAAACCATTTGGCTTTTTCTTTTGTGATAAGAAGCCCATTGGTCTCAACTTTCAGGCTTATATTATGCTTTCTGAAATATTCGCATATTTTATAAAAATCCTTGTGCAGCATCGGCTCTCCGCCGGAGATTGCGACATAAGGAATTTTCATAGTGGTAATCTGCTCGCAAAAATTTGCAACCTCGTTTGAATTAAGAGTGTCCGGCATAAAATGCCCCGCCTCTTCGCAGCAGTGCAGGCATGCGATGTTGCATTCCTGATTCAGCTGCCACGCCATAAATAAAGGCGCCTCAAAATCGGCAAAGCTCCCGCCTTCCGGAACGTACTGCTTCGCCATTATGCGAAGATCGTTTTCGATAACCATTTTATTAGTCTCCTTTTCTAAGCTAATAGATTGTTTTGTTCAAGACATGCAAAATATTCGGCAATGTCGTTCTTTATTGTGCTTTCGTTGCCATCGTATTTAGCGGACAAATCGGCAATTATCTCTTCTTTTGTTTTGCCGTCTTCTATAAGTTTTAAAACATCCGCTCCGGTCGTATTTGAGACAAAAACTCTTTCCCGAAGGGTTTCAAAAACAACCGATCCAAATTTTTCACTGCGCACCTTTACTGAATTTGCAAATTTCATATATAACCTCCGGTAGATAATTAAAAAGGAGCAGCTTAAATTGGCTGCTCCTTTTATTTAATAAAATCAACTAATTGCGACTCATGTAAATCTGATATACGGCTGTGCCATAACACGGGTCGACACATTTTCAAGCGACGGTTTTTCCCACTTTTGCTTTTTAGACGACTTTTCCGTCGTTACTTTAGGCCCGCAGCACGTTTTGGCCAGTTCATCTTTTTTCTTCTTATCCATTATCCCCTCCTCCTTGTTAATTCAGAATGGCCATTAAATACAGATTTTTTAAATCAATGTCAATGCAGATTTTAAATTTTTCTTGGGATGGAAAATGTGATTTTTGTGCCTCTGCCTAATTTACTTTCAGCCCAAATTTTTCCGCCGTGCAGCAAAATAATTCCTTTAACTATGGCAAGGCCTATCCCGACGCCCCTTTCGCCGGGGCCGGGCTTTCTTTCAATCTGTTCGAATAGTTCAAATAGTCTCGGCATATCTTCCGATGCAATGCCGGTTCCCGTGTCGCTTACCAAGCATTCGACATGCTTATCTTTAACTCTCAACTCCACATTTATTTCCCCTTTATTAGTAAACTTAACGGCGTTTTCAAGCAGATGCTCAAAAGCTTTTATTATTTTTTCGGCATCTATGAACGTTTTTACAGCCATTGAAGGAGCCTTAAGATTAAATTTTAATCCGTTCTTTTTGGCTATAACTTTATACTTAGAACATGATTTTTTAATAAGGCTTACGATGTCCGCTGCCGCCTTTTTCAGCTGCAGATCCCCTGTTCTAACCTGTGAAACTACCAATAAATTCTGTATGTTTTTTGTAAGGCGTTCCACGTTGGAAAGAGAGTTTGTCAGCGCATCCCTCAGTTTATTGTTAATAGCGCCGTGCAGGCCGTCAAGAACCTGTGATAATCCTTCTTTGAGAATTGTGAGAGGCGTTCGCAGTTCATGCGAAACAATCCCTATAAACTCATCTTTAATTTTTTCCAGGCGTTTGCGCTTCGTGATATCCTCATGCATTGCAATGAAATATAATATATCCCCGCCGGCACCCTTGATGGCAAAGACAACCGTCCTTACGCATATTTCCTTGTCGGGAAGATTCGGGTTGGCTTTATGCGCATTAAACCATATTTCGGGAAAAGCAACTGTCTCGCCTTTCCGCATTTTTTCGAATAATTCCGAAAATTCGGGCTTAGTCAGATTCGGATCTTTATAAATGTTGTAATCCGGCGGAGGAGCGCTTCCGAATAAATCAATAAAAGCTTTGTTTACCTTAAAAACATGGCCTTCTTTATCCCCAAAACCGATCGCATACGGGTTTAACTCTATTATGCTGTTCAACACTTCATTTTCAATTTTCATATCTAATTTTAATTTTATAGGTCTAACTTTACCGTGTCAAGCAGACGTTATCATTGCGGCGTAAAGTCAAACAAAAGAGGATAATAGTAAATTATATTCATTGCTAATTTATCAACAAGAGCTATAAAATCAGCATTGAGGGGGTTTTAAAAAATATGAATGCTTCATCAAATCCAGATAAATTAAGAAACTCGGGAATAAGCGTTATCGGCGATATTGAATGGGGCTCTCATTTCTGCCAGTTTTACAAAACTAAAGAGGATCCGTATTTCAAAAGCGGGCTTGATAATAATGAATTCTGCATGTGGGTGACATCTGATCCGTTAAACACAGACGAAGCCCGCTCCGAACTGAAAAAAAGCGTTAAGAACCTGCAAGGTTTTACGGACAAAGGCCAGCTGGAAATCATCCCTTATTCCGAATGGTACATTCAAAACGGCCGTTTTGAATCGCGAAGAGTCCTCAACGGATGGGTCGATAAATTAAATAAAGCATCGGCCAAAGGTTTTGAAGGGCTGAGACTTACCGGAAACACCCTCTGGCTGGAAAAGAAAGACTGGAGGGATTTTACCGATTATGAAGAAGCGGTTAATTCCGTCATCGGAAAATACCGCATGATCGCGCTATGCACATATTCGCTTGAAAGATGCGGCGCTTCCGAAATCATAGACGTAGTCAATAATCATCAGTTTGCCATAATTAAGCGCGACAGGGAATGGGAGATAATAGAGAGTTCGGAATATAAAAAGGCCAAAGAAGTTTTGAAACGGGACAAAGAAACTCTTGAAAAACTCATTAAAGAAAAAACCGATGCATTATTAAATGCCCACATAGAGCTTGAAAAAACAAAACATCTTTCCGATATAGGAGCTCTTTCGGCAATCGTTGCCCATGAACTGCGCAATCCGCTCGCAGCCATAAGCCTTGCCGCCGAAAATATCAAAATTAAAGCAAAAAACCCCGGCCTCGAAGGATTTGTTTCAAATATAGAGAAAAAAGTCGCCGAAAGCGCCCAAATAATCAGCAATCTGCTGTATTATTCTCATATTAAACCTCCTGCCCGCGAAGATGTCAATCTCGCTTCAATTATTGAGGAATGTGTCTCTGTCACGCAGAAACAATCCGCTAAAAAGGTAACTATCAATAACGAACTAAAAAATTCCGAAAATATCTATGTTAAAGCAGACCCCTTGCAAATGAGGGAGGTTTTCTGCAATATATTAAATAACGCTTTCGACGCCGTTTCAGATTCTGACGGAAAAATCAGCATTACGTATGATTGTGAAAACGGATTCATAAAAATATTTATCAGCGACAACGGCAGCGGCATGGATAAAGAGATTTTACAAAGGGCATTTGAACCTTTTTTTACAACCAAGTCAAAAGGCACCGGTCTGGGCCTTTCGGTCTGCCGGCAAATCATAGATCTTCATAACGGCTCGATTGATATTAGAAGCAAAGAGGGATCGGGAACATCCTTGGTTTTGCGCCTGCCCCAAAAAAGTTGAGTCGGCGTTTAAGATCCGTTGACTTTTTTATAATCCGTCGGCGTGCATCTGGCATATTTTTTAAATGTTCTTATGAACGATTCGACATTTTGATAGCCGAGCCTGTCCGCAATCTGATTCACATTATATCCCGTCGATTTAAGCCATGATTTTGCCATGTCAATTTTTATTCTGGACTTATAATCGCTCAATCCGTTCCCGGTCTCCTGCCTGAATACCCTGCTTAAATACTTAGGCGACAGCCCTACAACGGTTGCAGCATCTTTAAGGCTTATTTTCTTGTGATAATTTCTCTCGACAAAACGCTTAACGTGCTCGACTTTTCCCTTTACATCGCATTCATTAATATTAAGCTCTCCGTTTTTTGATTTAAGCAGGTTTTCCATAACAGAATTCAGTTTCTCAAGCTTAAAAGGCTTCTCAATGTAATCGTCCGCGCGCCCTTTTAAAGCATCGATCGCCACATCCTTCGTGCTGAATCCCGTTAAAATAATAATCCCAAGTTCCGGAGAAACTCTCTTCATCTCTTTTAAAACTTCCGTCCCTTTCAGCCCCGGCATCATCACATCTAAAATCACAAGGTCGATTTCATTTGGCTTTTTCAGCATGTCCAGCGCCTCATGGCCATTAGCAGCCTCAAACACATTATATTCGTCCGACAATGCTGCCTTTAACTCACCTCTGAAAATGTTATCGTCATCCACCAATAATATTGCGTATGGCATAAAAGCTCCCTTATCTTCAGTTAACTACGATCTTTATTTTATAGATAGTGGGAAAATTGTCAATGAAAAGCAGAAAACCAATTAATACTTGAATCGGAATTTGCGTTTCTTCTTCTCTTTTCGTTCGGGATTTAAAATGGGCTCTGTATAATACATGCTGTCCGGCTCCTCATAATGAGGAAGGCTTGAAAGAGTAGATTCTATAATCTTAGGAGTGATAAATATCAGCAGCTCGCTCCTGGCTTTAGTTTTTGACTTGCTCTTGAATAGATTTCCTAAAATCGGAATTTTCATGAGTCCCGGAATCCCTTTAATGGTTTTCGCATCGCGCACGCGGAAAAGTCCGCCGATAATTGTTGTTTCGCCGTTTTTAAGCATAACGGTTGTCGTGGCTGTATTATCAAGGACTGCCGGTATTCCCTCAATTGCTTTTGTAAAATCCGCCTCGGATTCGGTTGCTGCGATATCAAGCTTGATAAATTCGTCCATTGAAATCTGCGGCGTCACCTTCAATTCTATCCCCGTAACGATTTGCTGCAGATTTGTGCCTGTCGAAACCGCAGCGCCTGTTGTTCCGCCGATCGTTACGTTGCCGCTTGTTTTGACGTAGAATTTGGCTCCGCTTCTGATAGATGCGGAATGATTATTGATTGTCGTAACGGACGGCCTTGAAAGAATGCTGACATCCCCTTTCTGTTCGGCGGTTGTCAGCTGCACATCCGTAAGCGTCCCGCGGAAACTCCCCAAAATCATTCCAACACCGCCCAAAGGCGCGCCGGAATTCAATCCAACGGCCGGAGAATTCAGCATCAGAGTTCTTCCGCTATCGGCGGTTCCCACGGCCTCAACTCCCGCTGTCTGGATTTTTCCGCCTGATTTCGTGACGCCCCACTGCACGCCAAGGCTTCTTATAAAATCCAGGCTCGCTTCGATTATTTTAGCTTCGATCAGCACCTGGCTGTCTTTTTTATCGATATTTGCGACAAGCCCTCTTATGTTGTTAACGGCGGCATTTGAATCTCTCACGAAAATCGTATTTGTCCTTTCATCCGCAACTGCGGAACCGCGCGATGTGATTAACGCCTGTATTTGCGGAAGGATGTCCGAAGCTTTTGCATACTGCAGAATGAATGTCGCCTGCTGAAGATCTTCGCCTAAAGACTGCATTTCGTCCTTTGAAAGGACCTGCAGGATATTATTTTCTTCAATCACGCCATAGCCGTGCGTTTTTAAAACAGCGTCAAGCGCATCATATAATCCTATGTTTTCAAAACTGGCGGTTACTTTTCCTTCAATTTTGTCGGGAACAACGATATTCCGGTCGTCCATCTTTGCCAAGAGCCTTAGAACGCTCTTGATATCGGCATCGCGAAACTCGACGCTGAAAAGCCTTTCATAAGACCAGAGGTCGCACGACAGCATCAGCAGGCAAAATATTATAAATTTCTTCATTTCCCTCCGCTAAGGGCAATTCCAAAAAGGCCGTTTTCGTTTCTTATAACAACTCTCATCTTTTCTATTGCAACAACTTCGTTCGATCCTATTTTATCGCCGATTTTAACGATATTATCGCTTACAATCGCTGCGGATTCCTTTTCACTGTAAACGATTCCCGAAAGTTTTAATTCGCTTACCGCCACATCCGCCGCTGGAATGACAAAAGGATTCTTGCTCCAGTCGGTCGGCCTCTCCTTTTTCTGCTCAAATTCCTCTATATTCAGGCCTGAAAGCGCCTTTTTCCCCTGCTCTGCAGAAGCTGAAAGCGCAAAAGCAAGGACAAGCACCGCAAACGATAATCTGAATAAATTATTTCCAGCCATAAACGGTTCCTTCAACCTCGGCATTAACGCGCCCAAACGGATCGTTTGCCGAATTGAACGTTATATTATCAATAAATAAAAGCATTGGCAAGCCTTCTAATCTCTCAATATATTTACCTACCGATACAAACGCTCCGTTGACATTGATTTTCCACTGCTGCTTTATCATTCCGCTTTCATTTTTTTGGTCCGGAAAATCTATGTTTGACAGTTTCACATCCCGCAAAAGCGCAGGGTTGGAAAATTCTTTCATCAGAACAACATTCGGCGATTCGCTTACTCTCTGGGCCATTTTAATATAGGCGACCCTTTCATCGGGGGTTCCCGTCCAGAGCTTGCCTTTCGCATCTGTGTCCTGCAACAACCCGGCGTTTCTTTCCAAGGCTATTTTTTCTTCGATAATGCCTTTCAATTCCGATTTTGCAACCCCAATGGCTTTGTTGCTCGGATACCAGCATGATTTTAAAAAAACCGCAAAAAATATGAGAACGGAACAGGCAAATATGATTTTTTCGCGCCTGTTGGGGCGCTGCTGCCAGTCAACGCTTGATAGATGAATGTTCATATTGTGCTTGCAATGCTGTAAACGATCCTCGTGCTCCCGCCCTCAGCCTGAACGGATGTTGAGGACAAAAGTTTAACGTCCTTAAAAGTTCCGCTTCCCTGAAGGGCTTTTACAAAATCGGCAACGCTCGCCTGATCCGGCGCGTCGCCGCCTATGTTAACTGTCCGGCCGGAACTAGTACTTTTAAACTGCGTAACTTGCACATTTTCAGGGCAGTAAACCGAAAGTTCTTTAAGAATATCCGACCAGATGATTTTTTCTTCATAATTTATAAATATCTGATCCTTGCCTGCGCTGCTTGCTATCGAAAGATTTTCAAGGGGCGTTCCTTTGCGCAATTCTATCACCTGATGTTCCATTTTTATTCTTTTTGCCCCAAGATAATCGAGGCGGAATTTTTGAACCAGGCCGAATAAAACCATCAGCATAATTACACCGATAACGAAAAAAACCATCAGCAGCCTATTAACTTCAAGCCCCTTCAACAGAATCATTTCAAACACATTTCTCTTTGTTTCAAAGTTAATATGCATAAAATTTGCGCCGAATCAATCAACCGCAAGCCCGCAAGCAACCGCAAAAAGAGCCCGTTTGCCGTCAAACGGCCCAGGGCTGAATTCTCGCGTATCGGCAAATTCGAACGGATCCAATATGCCCGTTTTAACGCCAAGAGTCTGATTAAGATAACCAATCAGCCCTTTGCTGTACGCGCCGTTTCCGCAAAGAAAAATTTCATCGACTTTCTGCCTGCCGAAAACAAGATTATACCCGTCAATAGACCGCTGAATTTCAACGGCCATTTTTGAATAAAACTGCGTCACGGAATTTTTAAGCCTTGTCTCAATTTCTCCGCTTATTTTTCCTCCTCCAAAAAATTTTTGCTTTAAATCTTCCGCCTCTTTTGAGCCTATGCCTAAGTCCCGCGCAAGCTGGCCGATAAAATTAATTTCGCTGCAGCCGTTCATCGGCCTGGAAAAAACCAGCCCTTTTTTCCCGATAACGATAAAAGGCGAAAAGACCCTCCCTAAATCAACAACCGCTTTTGAAGAGTCTCTTTCTTTTCCCTTCAGCGCATCAAAAAGACATGCCAGAGCACCTGCATTGGGTTCTATAATGCTTGGGATTTTAAAGCCTATGCGCTTAGCAAAACTGCGCCTGCCAGACACCGTATCGGCCTTGATTGCAAAAACCAGCATCGGAATTTTATTTTCAAGGCTCAGATCCGTCGGATCTATTTTTGAACAGCGAAAGATAAAATCGTTAATATCCCCTTCAACAATATCCTTCATCCCCCAGCGAACGGCCTCATTAAATTCCTCTTCGGTCATGGTCGGCAGATCAAGCCTTCTTATTTTTAAAGAGCTGTCTTCAATATTTATTCTTACATCGCCCTTCGGAAGCTTTGCTTCCTGCACAAATCTTTTTAAAGCCTCTTCGTCGCCGCCGAACCTGAAATGGCCGTAAGAATTCAGCTTATAACTTTCTTCATTTTTTTCCAGGCATACTACTTTTATATCTTCAGAGCCTATGTCGACCCCTAATGAAATCTTAGCCATAACTATTTCCCGGCAAGTTCAATTACCCGTTTGTTGACTTTAGAATAGAGCGTATCGCTTTTATTCGGATAGAGCTCGATGAACTGCCTGTAATATTTAACGGCATTGCCTATGTCCCCTTCTTTTTCGGATAAGACCGCCAGGTTAAAATACGGATCTGCGTACGATGCTAATAACACCGATGCCTTTTCAAAATATTTCCTCGCCTCAAACGATTCTCCCAATATCGATTTCAGATATCCAAAATTATTAAAACATTCCGCGCACTTATCGTCAGATTCAAGCGCTTTTTTATACTCATCTTCCGCGCTGGAATAGAGCTCTTTTTTTACAAATATAAGCCCTAAATTATTATGAAGCATTGCATTGTTTTGATCTTTCGCGATTGCTTCCTTAAACAATTTCACTGCGGTTTCATAATCTCCGCCGGCAAAAGCTGCATTTGCCCGTTCAACTATGTCTGCCGGAACAGCCTCGCTTGTTTCCGCTTGAACAGCCAGTGCGGTTTGATTTGAATTTTCAACCGCATGAGCAACAGCCGGTTGTTTTGCAGACTCAGGCTCGGCCGGCCTGTTTTTCACCCACTGAAGAGCAACTGCAAAAATAACCGCAGCGGCAAAAAGAACGCTTAAAACATAAATCCTTTTTTTGGAGACGTAAGGATCTTTTTTAACCATCGACTGCCTGCCTTTAAAAAAACCTTCGCCTTCTGGAATAATTAACGGCGACTTGCTGATATTATTTGATTCTCTCTCCTGGCTTTTGAGAGCTTTTAAAATTACGGACATTTATCCCCCTGATTTTTAAAACCACTTCCAGAATTCCCAAACTTTTTTTCTGCCGGAAAATGCGACTCCGCTCGGGTTTGAGAGGCCTTCAATGTCGCGAATAGCGGCTTTTACAATCCCGCTGGTAACAAGCTTGCTTCTCTGTGCAAAAGCTTCCAGCAGGCTTCTGTCGCAAATCATATTGACCCTGCGCGGCACTCCCTTTGAATATTCAAAAATTTTCCTCAACCCCCGCTCTTCAAGCTGAATGCTGCCGCCCCCGCCTCCGGCCATTGTTATCCTGTGAACAATATAATTGCACGTCTCGGTGTAATTCAGCGGCCCCAGAAAATAGCGAATGCCTATTCTCTGGTCGAGCTGGCGGAGTTCCGGCGATTTCAATTTTGTTTCAAGCTCTTTCTGCCCCAGAAAAATTATCTGCATCAGCTTTTTATCTTCGGTCTCCAGATTTGACAGCAGCCTCAGCATCTCCATGGATTCAACGCTCAAATGCTGCGCTTCATCTATCATCACAATCGCATTTTTATTGAAGCGTAGGCGGCGCAGCATGAATTCATTCAGCGCATCTATCTGCCCCTTAACCGTATCTCTCGTAGCTGCCGCATTTCCAAAATCGTCGTTAATGGCCTCCAGCAGCTCCTGAACGGAAAGCATCGGATTTAAAATAATGGATGTATCGATCGATTTATCAAGCCTGTTTAAAAGCGCGCGGCTTATGGTTGTCTTTCCGGTTCCGATGTCTCCGATTACAGCCATAAAGCCTTTGCGCTGTGTAATGCCGTAAAGGAGCGCTTGCAAAACCTCCTCGTGCTGGCGGGACAGATAAAGATATTTTGAATCCGGCGTTATTTTAAACGGCTCATCAGTAAAATTAAAATACTCAAGATACATAAGTCATGAAAGTAGCATAACTTTATGAAATGTTAAAGAAAAATATCTATTTTGATTTTTCGGTTCTTAAAGCCAGGATTTCGTTTATTGTGTCGATGAGCAGATGAGGATCGTACGGTTTTCGTATAAAATATTTGGCCCCCAATGACGCCGCTTTAGACTCCAAAAAATTATCGGCGACTCCGGTAATAACAATAACGGGGATGTTTTTCGTTTCCGGCTTCTCCTTCAAATACTGTAAAACCGTAGATGCGCCGCCTGCGGGCATTTTCCAGTCCAGCAAAATCAAATCGGGTTTTTTCTTATGGGCCAGCTCGATAGTCCTGACGCCTTCGTAGGCGCAATCTGTTATAAAGCCGCTTGATTCAAGACGCTCCTTCAGAACCGTGACAAAGTCGCGATCATCGTCCGCTATTAAAATTTCGTACTTCATTTTAAAAGCTTTTTAATGCGCGTGAGAAGGTCCCCGCTGTCAAAAGGTTTTGTGACGTAATCGTCCGCTCCGACGTTTTCTCCCGTCTTTTTATCCTGCTCCTGCCCCCGCGCGGTAAGCATGATTATCGGCATATGCTTATATTCGTCATCGAATTTCAACATCCTGCAAACCTGATAGCCATCCATCTTGGGCATCATGATGTCCAAAAGCACGATATCCGGCTTTTCGGAACGCGCTTTTTCCAGACCTTCTTTCCCGTCAAAAGCGGTGATAATAGCATAACCGGCGGCTTCCAGCCTGAAGGAAAGGGTTTCAACCAGATCCTTCTCGTCATCCACAATCAATATTTTTTTTGTCATAAAAACTCCCTGACTGTTTCCAGCAGCGATTCGGAATCGTATGGCTTAATCATATATCCTACCGCGCCTTTACACAAGGCTTTTCGTATTGCCTCCTCCTGATCAAGGACAGTCAACACCACCACGGGGATGGAAGATGTCTGGCTGTCTTTCATTAATGACTGGCAAACTTGAAAACCATCCATTTCCGGCATCATTAAATCCAAAATAATAAGATTCGGCCTGTTTTTCTTTGCCAGTTCAATTCCGTCCATCCCGTTTAAAGCCGTAAATACGATAAATTCATTGGCTTCAAGCCTTGTTTTTAGAGTTTCGCAAAGATCGGGGTCATCGTCAATTATCAAAATCCTCTTTTTATCGACTTTAATCTTCCCCATTGGAATAACCGGCAGAATGAACCCAAAGCGGCTCCCCTTGCCCAGTTCAGACGCCGCCCAGATTCTGCCTTCGTGCATTTCGATAATTTCCCTTGAGATGGCCAGCCCCAGGCCCGTTCCGCCGATTTTGCGGGTTATCGATCCGTCGATCTGCTGGAATTTATGGAAAAGCTTTGGCATGTCATCTTCGGCGATGCCCATTCCGGAATCTTTAACTTCAACTTCAACGAATTCCTTATCCGATTTTGTATAATCTGTCGAAACTTCCACAAAACCGCCTTCAGGCGTGAATTTTAAAGCATTTGAAAGGAGATTGATAATTATCTGCGTTATCTTGTCTTTGTCCGCATATACAGACGGAAGGTCGGTTTTCTCGATCAGCCGCAGGTTAATTCTCTTATTCTCTGCAAGATGTTTGAATGAATCGATAACCTCTTTTATAACATCCATCATCAAAAAATTCGTTTTATAAAGCTTGAGCTTGCCGGTTTCGATTTTAGAAATATCGAGAAGATTGTTGATTAAACCGGTAAGCCGGTCGATATTTCTGTTGGCGATGCTTAAAAAGTTGCGCTGTTTTTCGTTAGTTTCCCCTGACACTCCGTCCAAAATAAGCGAAATGGCTTCTTTGATCGAAGCCAAAGGAGTTCTGAGCTCATGCGAAACTGTCGCCACAAATTCGGATTTGACTTCATTTAGCCGCTTTAATTCAAAATTTTTCTCTTCAAGTTTTTCCCTGATATTTTTCAAAACTTCATCGGCTTTTTTTCTTTCGGTTATATCGTAAAAAATTTCAAGAATCACTTTTTTGCTTTTATAGATCATCCCGGTGTGAGTAACCTCCATCTGCTTTCCTCCAAAGCAGCTTCCCACATCTATGGTTTTCGTTTCTCCGACGGTTATTCCCGTTTCAAGAGGGCATGCGGGACACCTGACTTTATCATCCCTGTAAAGCAGCCAGCATTTTTTGCCGGCGCCATTTTTACCAGCCATTTTTTGCATTAATTCGCTCATGTAAAGAATCGTTCCTGTATCGTCCACAATATCCATTGGAAAGGGGATGGTATTCAATAAAGTCTGATTAAGGACGGTTATATCTTTATCCTTGGCGATCGGTTTTTTAAGTTTTTCTGATGCCGGCTTGCGTTTCACTCGTTGTTTCATATGTCGTTAATGATAGCATTCATGCTCAATAAATTCAACTATCTTTCGGCCTCTTACGGCGGCGTGAAAGACGGCGTTGTGTCGCTCGATGTGTCCTGCATATTAAATGTGATTGTAAACGTTCTGCCGGTCATATCTCCGCTGAAGCGAAATCTTGTAATTGCCCTTGTTTGACCGGCTGTCAGCGTAACGTTGGAATTATTCGTTGTGCCGCCGGATGCCATCGAACCGCTGAAAACAGACGAACCGTCAACGACTATCGACGTTAAATTTCTTGTAGGCGACGTCGGCGTCCAACTGGCAACCGTGGTGATCCAAATGATCGAACGCGCGGTGCATTGGTTATTAATCGTAATTCCCAAAAGATCGACGCCTCCCGTGCCGCCGATTGTGGCTGCAGATGTATTCGGCACAAGGCAGAATTTTTCTGAAAATTCAGCCGTTTGAGTCGAGCCATCTCCCATTATGAAATCTATCGTTATGACGCGATTGGCCACGCTCCCGCTGAACCTGAATCTGTCGATTGAAACAGTTTGCGATGCTGAATAAACAACATCCGTGTTGTCGACCGTTACGCCGCTGCCAGCGCTACCGCTGAAAATAGTTACGCCATCGGCAACTATCTGCGTCAAATTGCGCGTCGAAGATGTAGTGACCGTTGTCTGCGCCCATGTGATTGGAAAGCTGCAATTATTGGTAGTTGTTATCCCGCTAAGGTCTTTGCTGCCGTTTGTAAGCGAACTGCCGAGCATATTCACGCTCAAACAATTTGCCTGCGTTTGAGGCGTAAATGTAGCGGCTTTAGTCGTACCGTCGGCCATTGTAAACGTAATAGTAAACGTTGTTCCGGCGGGAGTGGAGCTGAAACTAAGCGAATTTATATTTTTCACTCCGCTTCCGTCCGGATAATACAGATTGCCGTCAACGGCATCTACAGTTGCAAAATCAAGCGCCGCGCCGCTTGCAAAAGTTCCGGAATAGGTATTTGTGCCGTCAACATCGTCGATTGAAATAGCCGTGAAATTTGCCGGCCCTCCGCTCCACGTCATCGTTGCCGAAGTCATTCCTATATCGGCGCTGCAGATATTTTGGACGGTAAGCCCGGTAACATCATTTCCGGAAACCGCGACATTGGCGGTATTAATTGTTAAACAATTATTTTCATTTGCATTAAAAAGATTTAAAGATAGCGTCGTTGACGTTCCGTCGGCAAATGTCCAAACAACGCTATAATTCCGCCCCAGCATATCGCCGTCAAATCTGAAATAATTGACAGTTTGAGACGAAGATGCCGATATAAGATCATCGACTTCAATTTGAACTCCGCTTGCGGCCGTACCGGTGAACTCTTCCGAGCCGCCGTTGAGCTGGACATTCGTAAGATTTCGCGAAGGCGTTGTCGGAGTCCATGAAACTGTCATCTTATCAAGCCTTATCGGCTGCGCGCAGGAGTTTGCAATGCTTGTGTTTATAAGATCGCGCCACGCGTTGGAAGTAAATGAAAGCCTTGCGCTTGTCGTAGTCCAGCTGAAACATCCGGCCTGATTCGCGGCCAAAAAATTGACATCGGCCGATTTGCTGAAAGTCTGGGCATTTATCGTAAAGTTAAAAACAAGATGGAAATTGTGGCCGCTCATGTCGGAATTCCACTGGACATATGTGAGATTATGCGTTGCGGCATCATTAATAGCATAATCATTCGAACCGAAATCAAACGTTCCGCCGCTTCCCGCCGCCGGGCCGCTGAATTCGGTCGGCGAACCGGCAATTTCAATCGCATTTAAAAGCTCTCCGTTATCGGGCGCCCATGTAGTTGTGCTCATGGAGTTGATTGTAAGCGCATCCGTGCAGCTCGCATCGCGGCTTAGAGTTATGCCGGTAAGCCTGTGCTTATCTCCAGGATTCTGGTCGGTTACGGCGGCGGCAGCGGTATTTATAACAAGGCAATTTGCAAGATTCGGGGGATTCGGGTCTGTGATCGAATGAGAAGAAAACGCGTCCTTTTTTGCCGTTGAAACGTTTATCGCTCCGCTTGAGCGAGTTATTGTTATGGTTTCGCCGACAAATTTCCGCGTGATAGAAGTTGCCTGCGAGCCGCTGACCATAATCTGGCGCAGCGCAAATTCCATCCCGGCCATGTTTGAATAAAGAGCCTGATCGCGCGTCACCTGCTGTATCCGGGTCTGCTGATTGGACGCGACAAAATATGCCATTCCCGCGCCGACAGCGCCGATGAAAAATACCGCAACAAGCGCTGCGATGACGGTTACTCCGTTTTGGCCCTTATATTTACTGATACCCTGCATAAGCGCTTGCAAACCTCCGCGGAAAAACTTGATCCCTTATATTTAACGTTCCCATGCCGGCACCTGCTGTAACCGACGCTTCAACTTTTATCCTTTTTATATTTGCCTTTGTCGCCGTTGAATTGCCGGCCGAATCAAGATAAGTAAATGCGAGCGAAGTTACATTATCGGCCAGATTCACGCCGCTACGTGTAAGAGTGCTTCCGCTTGTTGTATATGCAACATTGCTTTCGCTCGGAATATTAAATGTGAAATTTGTAGAGGTAAATGTGACAATATTGGCTGTGTCCGGAATAAGAGCAATTTCACCGCACATTCTGTCCAGCGCTATTCTGATTTGGGCCAGCGCTATCCGTCTTTTTGCAACAAGATCATAGCCTCTGAAACTTGTCGTTAAAATCGGCCCGACGCTTGCAGCAAGAATCGCAATGATAGCAATAGACAAAACAAGTTCTACAAGCGTAAATCCGCCGCGCCGCAAATGGGCTCTAATAATTTGCAATCAGCATCTCCTCTTTTACGGTGTTGTTTCCGCTGTTCCATGTTACAGTCGTAGTTACTCTGGCGTATCCTGAACCGGCTAAAGCATCCAGAAAATCGTCGCTGCCGCCGTCAGCATCTGAATCAACTTCCGTAATCGTAACGTTTCTCGTATAAATGCTGTAATTGCCGGTTAATGCGCCATCGGAATAACTTGTGGCAATTGTCGTTGCGTAACCGTTATTTGCCCTGTCCGCAAGGATCTGTTCCATCTTTTCACGGGCCAAATGGGCTGCAACAACTGTCTGGTCGGCTATCAGAGCGGATTTGGGGCCGCCGAACATTGTATAAGCTATTCCAATGAGACCGGCCCCGACAATGCCGATCATTAGAACTGCCTCGATCAACGTCACACCCTTGCTAGTTGCTTGTTGCTTGAACATTATTGCACACTCACCTTCCCCGTGCCTGCCGTAATGGTGACCGTCTTTGAGTTTGTGCCGTCGGTAAGCGTCACGCTTCCGCCGCCGCCTGTCGTAGGAGACCCCCATTGATTGAATTCAACAGTAAAATTGCCTCCGGTAATCGTAACTCCGGGCCATCTTGAAAATGTTTCAATAAGATTTTGCTTCGTTTGGGGGTCCGCAACGGGAGTTGCAGTGCTTGTTGCATAAACCGTATATCGATCATTGGCGTCATCGAAAAAAACCCCGTAAGTCGTCCCCTGTTTCATCATCGCAAGGCTTCTGGCATATTCAATATCGCTCGCGGCTTTCTTTGACGTTACTTCAATATAGGATCTTTTATAATTAAATATGCGCGTAACGAGCGCTATAGACAAAATTCCCAGAATAGCGATCACTAAAAGCGTTTCAATAAGGGTAAAACCCTTTAAAGCTTTTACCATTCTGAATATCTTTTTACTGAAGAATTTACCCAGCCCGTTCTTGGGTTATAATCAAACTTTTGGCCGAAAACATCTATCGGATATCCATCTCTATCAAGTTTAATGCCCTTAACGTAGGATTCTTCTTTATTGCCGAGAACGAATTTTTGGCCGGCAAGGCTTTTCAGGTCCGATGGATAGCTCTTATTCAGCACAAGATAAATTTGAACCGATGTCCGCAAAGACTTGAGTTCAGCCATGAGCGCATTCTCTTTTTCGGCCTTATTTATTAAAAATGATTTAACGCCGAAAATTCCGACTGCCAAGATTACAACCGCAACAACGGCAAAAATTTCAATTTTGGATCTCTTCATAAACACCTCGTTTAGCATCCGCCGCTGGCAAATACAAACGTGCCCGTCGTTCCGGCGGTATACTGATAATCATCCGTCGCTCCTCCTCCGGTATAGGTGTAACAGGTATCGTTCTTTTTTGTCCAATCGCGCGTTACGCCGCCCTGCAGGATATTATTGAAAAGCGGATTCGTGCGGCTGGAAGCCGTTCCATCGGCCAAATCGCTTGTTTCAAGCAATGTCGGATACGATTCGGTGTTCCCTTGAGAAATTTGGTTGGCTCCGTAAAGTGAAAGACCGGCCTGAACTGCGCCGACTACGCCGTCTCGCGCATTATTTCTGGCGTTCGTCAATGAAATATCGAAAAGGTTGGGCAGCGCCGACACGGCCAAAACCCCCAGTACGGCAATGACAAGCACAAGTTCAATTAATGTAAAACCTTTTTCTCTTCGCATAATTATCCTCCGTTAGAACGCCTTAGCGAATTCCGATGAGTTTAGGCGTTCTTACGCCCGCCAATGGTTTAGTGGCGGGCTATTTGTTTACTTTAATACTATCAGCCTTCGCACTTAAATCACCAATCACTATAATCCGACGTTGTGCATCTAACCCATCCAATCGAAGGATCATAAACGTACGGGTTGCCAAACACATCCATGAAATCTCTTTTTATAATATTTGAAGGAAGAAATCTGCGTTCTTTATTGTCGGCTGTTTTCATAACCGCCGCCGAAAGCTCGTTAAAATCCCTCGGATTTCTCCCGTTAATAATATGAAAAGCTGCCACCGCAATTCTCAAAGATCGTAATTCGCTTATCAGCGCTTCTTCATGAAGCCTCATCCTTTGTTCGTAAATCATTGTGCCATAAATTGAGGATAATACCAATAAAATTCCGGCAATTACAATCCAATCATTTTTATAACGCCTTATTTTATTCACAACAATAATATATAAGCCCAATTATGTCAAAAAAAAGTGCCTTGACATCAAAAGATTATTTTATCCTCCCTGTAAAATAAGCCTTGTGACGTTCCACCACGGCAAAAATATGGCAAGCGCAAGCAGTGCCACAAGGCCAAATATCGCTACAAGCAGCATCGGTTCAATAAGCGTTACCAATTGACGAGCATGGCATCTATTTCTTCATCATAAAATTGCGCGGTCGTCTCCATCATTTCATCGAGAGACCCCGTCTGTTCGCCAACAGCGGTTGTTTCAGTCATTAGAAACGTGAAGTACGGCTTTGCCTCCATGGAAGCCGACAAGGAAGAGCCCTTTGAAACATCGTCATTCAAGCCTTCGATCTCTTTCTGGAAAACTTTATTGCCGATCGTTCTGCCGACTATATCCAAAGCCGTTGCAAGCGGCAAACCGCTTTTATACATCGCCGCCACAAGGTGGCCGAACCTTGCATTGATAACAAGCTGGTGAAGTTTTCCAAAGACCGGAATTTTAAATCTAAGGCGATCGAAAAAAATATTTCCTTTCGATGTATTTTTCAGCCTTCTTACAAAAACAGTTCCGAAAGCAATTCCGGCCAGAAAAAAATACCAGTACGCCGACACAAAATCGCTAACGGCAATTAAAATCCGCGTCGGCAAAGGAAGCTCCGCTTTAAATCCCGCGTAAAAGTCGGCAAACCGCGGAATTACAAAAACAATCATTAAAGCCACAACCATAAAGAACACTACAATGACGATCTTTGGGTAGAGAGTGGCCGATTTAACGCTTGTGATAAGTTTATGTTCTTTTTTTAAAATTTCCACCAGTTTTAAAAGCGACTGCTCCAATACGCCTCCGGTCTCGCCGACGCTCAGCATATTTACGTATAATTCATTAAAAATATCCGGATGCTTTCCAAAAGCAGCTGCCAGGCCCGATCCTTTGGAAACATCGCGTCTTATCTCTTCAAGAGCGATTCTCAATCTTGAATTTTCGCTTTGGCGCGCAAGGGTGAAAAGAATTCTATCCATGTTAACGCCGGCCTTAAACAGAGCATAAAACTGGCGCGTTAGCGCTATTAGATCGCGGACTTTTCCCTTTGATCTTTGCCTGAAAAATTGCGGGATGGATATCGACAAGCCCTTTGGCTCGATACGGGTCGGAAGAAGCCCCTTTTCCGAAAGGTTTCTTCTCACATCGTCGGCGTTTGCGGCCTCCATTTCACCTGAAACGAGCGTCCCTTTTGAATCGCGCGACTTGTATAAAAATACGGGCATAAACTTTACAAACTTTCGGTGACTTTAAGGACTTCTTCCACGGTTGTTATGCCGTTCTTAATTTTTTCCAGTCCGTCATCGAGAATAGAATGATACCCTTTATCTTTAACGGCTTCCATAATCCTTACTTCCGGCATTTTTTCGCTGATCATCTTTTTTAAATCATCATCTGTCTGGATAATTTCAAAAATCGCCGTGCGTCCGAAATATCCGGTATTGCGGCATTCTTTGCAGCCTTTGCCCTTGAATGATTTTATGCTTTTAACTCCGAGCCCCACAGCAAGCTCGCGCGGGATCTCGGCTTCCTCTTTGCACTTTGGGCAGATTTTTCTCACAAGCCGCTGCGATATGGCGCCAAGCAGCGTTGATGAAAGAAGATACGATTCCACGCCAAGGTCTAAAAGGCGCGGTATGACGCCTATGGCTGTATTTGTGTGGAGCGTTGAAAAAACAAAATGGCCGGTCATGGAAGCGCGGATCGCCATATCCGCGGTCTCTTTATCCCTGATTTCTCCGACCATTATTATATCCGGATCCTGTCTTAGCATCGATCTTAAGGCCGAGGCGAATGTAAGGCCCGCTTTCGGATTTATCTGCTGCTGATCAATGCCCGGAATTTCGTTTTCAACCGGATCTTCAATTGAAAGAATATGCTTGTCCCTTGAATTCACATGCATAAGGGACGCATATAGCGTCGTTGTTTTGCCGCTGCCTGTGGGCCCCGTAACAAGCAGAATTCCATGCGGTTTGGTTATAAGCTGTATAAAAACATTAAGATCGTTTTTGCAAAATCCTATATCTTCAAGAGTTAAAAGTTCTTCTTTGCCTAAAAGCCTGACCGTTGCCGCCTCTCCGAATACCGTCGGATATGTCGCAATGCGCATGTCTATTTCGCGCCCCTGCGTTCTGACTCTCACGCGGCCGTCCTGCGGAATTCGGTGTTCCGCAACATCCATCCCGCCCATAATTTTAATTCGGGAGACGGTCGGCATGTGCATTTTTTTGGGGAGGCTGGAAAAATCCTCTAAAACGCCGTCGATTCTGAATCTGATTTTTAAGGCGTCGCGCACAGGCTCAAAATGAATATCGCTCGAGCGGTCGGCCGCGGCCTGAGCTATTATATTATTTACCGCCGTAACAATCTGCTCCCCGCTGGCCGCTTTCGCTATTTTTTCAATTGAGACTGACTCTTCGCTTCTATCTTCAAACCCTATCACCTCCACTTTTGCCACCGCCCCCTCTTCCGTTAAACCTGTGCCCCGGTAGAATTCTTTTATCGCTTTTTCAATGTCGGCATCCAGAGCTAGCACAGGATTGATTTCATGTCCGATTGCATCGCGAATGTCATCAAGAGCCGAAACATTAAGAGGGTTCGATATGGCGACTGTCACTTTATCCTCTATCTTGAAAATCGGTATCGCGCGGTGTTTTCTGGCCAGCGAAACGTTCAAAAGCCTTACTGCCGCCGGATCGATTTTATATTTGGAAAGCGTTACAAAAATAGTGTTCATTCTTTTGGCAAGGGCCTTTAAAATCTGCTCTTCGGTTAAGAATCCTTTTTCGATTAAAACCTGATCCAGTGTTCCGCCTAGATTTTTCAAAGATTCTTTTGCCACAGCAAGCCTGTCTTTTGTGATCAAGCCTTCGCTTAAAAGAATTTCTTCCAGTGCTTTTGTCATATCACCCTATAATTTACAATATACTCCCGCAAATTCAAAGAAAAATCATTCCAACCCAGACCATAATCTGCCCCATAAGCGTAAGAGCAATTATGGCAACGGGATAAGCGGCCGCATAAGTTATGCTCGGGGACTCGTCATCCAGCGTTTTTATCAATACGCCCAGCGATGAACTGCTTGTTCTGGCGCCGCAAAGCGCGCCAAGGGATTCCGTAACAGGCGTCTTAAAAACCTTATAAATTAAAAACATCGAGCCAAAAATCGTTACAAGCGAGATTACCGCCCCCATAAAAAGGAACACAAAGGCATTGTATGTATGAGCCGCCATTACAAGTTCATGGCCGGTTTTTACGCCCACTCCAATTAAAAAGAAAACAAGGCCTATCTCGCGCAGAAAAAATTTCGTGGCATTTGGAATTCTAACCGATTGTCTGCCAACGCGCCCGAAATGCCCTAAAATCAGCGCCGCCAGAAGAGGCCCTCCCGCAAGACCGAGTTTAAACGAAAGCCTCCCTATTTCTATCGGAATTTCCCCGATAAGAGCGCCGACAAACATGCCAACCGCCAAAATCAAAAGATTTGTGTCGTCCAGCCTTCTTTTTTCCGAACCGGCCTGTCCGGCAAAATACGCAACATCCTCTTTCTGGCCGACAACTCTAATGAGATCTCCTGTTTCAAGCACTACATGTCCGGTCGGCGATATTATCGTATCGCCCCTGTAAAGCCTCGTTATTGTTATCCCCCGCGTTTCCGGCAGCGCCAGATCCCGAAGCGTTTTATTGATCACATTTGGCCCGCTTATATAAATATCTTTTGATTCGAAATTGGAGTCCTTCGGCATTTCTGTTTTCACTTCTTCCCCGAACAGCACTTTAAATTTTTCGAGCTCTTCCTCGGAGCCTACGGCAATGACAATATCGCCCAACCTCAACACCGACTCCGGAACGCATATTTTAATTTCGTTTCCGTGCTTATACCGGCTGAGATTGACTCTGCAAAAATTATGCAGATCATATTCTTCTATCTTTTTGCCGGCGAAATTTGCGTTGGTAAGAAGATACTGGCGCGAATGAAATTCGAGCCTCTGTTTCGCTTCCCGGGCCAATTGCTTTTCTTCATTTATTTTTGCCGCAAATATTTTAGGCGCAAGCTGTATGAATATCAGCTGGCTGACAAGGCCGAAAGGATAGGCAAAAGCATAGCCAAGCGAGGTAACGCCGCTTGACGCAGGGAAATACGCTTCCAGCGCATTTATTGCCGAAGCAAGAGCCGGCGTGCTTGTCACCGCGCCGGCGAAAATTCCAACCGCCGATTCCAGCCTGACATTCAATAGATAAGCCAGCAAAAGCGTTATCGCAGCGCCAAAACAAACCGTAAATATGGAAAGAGCTGAAAACTTAAGCCCGCGTTTTCCAAAAAGAGCGAAGAATTGGGGACCGGCTTGAAGGCCAACCGAATAAACAAAAAATACAATTCCTAAATTTGTAATGATAGCGGGAATTTCCGCCCCGAGCGCGCCGGCGGCAATCGCGACAAAGAGGCACATCGGATTGCCGACGGCTATCCCCTTGAAGCGGATATTGCCGAGCATATATCCCAAAAAAATTATGGCTAATAGAACCAGAAGCTGATTTTTTAATAAAATATTCAGCATATAAGGTCTTTTACTGCTTTAATGATGGATTCTTTCCCTATCCCATATTTTTCCATAAGTTCTTCCGGTTTTCCCGAACGCGGAATTTCCCTGACCGCAAGATGAATTATTTTTGCATCTCCTTTGATCGCCGCACGAACCGCATCGCCCAAGCCTCCGGCCTCAAAATGGTCTTCGACTATTATTGCGCGGTCAGATGTTTCGCTAATAGCTGCATTAATGCCTTTTTCATCTATCGGCTTTACCGAATACGCGTCTAGAATTCTCACGAGCACGCCATCTCTTTTAAGCTCCTCATATGCAGCAATCGCATTATGCACGGTTATGCCCGCCGCAATTATCGTCACTAAATCTTTGGATGATTTTTTTACTGTTTTGGAACCTCCAATTTCAAATTTATCATTTATTGCATAAATTACCGGAGTTTTTTGCCTCGTTGTTCTCAAGTATGAAATGTTAGCGCTATTGGCGATAAGTTCCGTGCAAGCTCTTGTTGAATAAGCATCCGCAGGGTAAAGTATTGCGCATTGCGGTATCGGCCTGAAAATAGCCAGATCCTCCAATCCCATTTGCGAAGGGCCGTCTTCGCCAATGCTCACGCCGGCATGTGAGCCAATGAATTTAATGTTAGCGGAAGAGCATGCGGCCATCCTTATCTGATCGTGCGCACGTGAAAGAAAACAGGAAAATGTGGCGACAAACGGCAAAAATCCCGCCTTTGAAAAGCCTAAAGCAACGCCAGCCATATTTTGTTCGGCTATAAACGATTGAAAAAACCGTTCTGGATATTTTTTAAAAAAAAGATTTGTTCCAGTTGAATTATTAACATCTCCATCGATAACAACCGCCTTATCGCTTAAATTTCCGATATCCAATAGCGCGTGTCCGAAAGCTTCCCTTGTCGCAATTTCAGAATCCGAGGGATATTCTTTAGGTGGAAGCGAGAATTTAAATCTTAAAGCATGGGCTTGATTTAAAACCGCCATTTTATCGGAAAGATTTTTAATTTCTGGATATCCACCAAGCTCCGCAAGAGCAAGTTTCAGTTCTTCGCGATTCAAGGGCTTTCCATGCCAGCCGTCCTTATCCTTTAAAAACGAAACTCCGTTTCCTTTAAACGTCTTTGCAAGAATCGCTTTGGGTTTTTTAATGCCCGATAAATCTTTAAACGTTTTTAAAATTTCCTCTATTGAATGCCCGTCTATGGCAACCGCATGCCAGCCAAAAGCCGAAAATTTTTCGACATGCCTTTCAATGTCGTGTCCGTGCGACGTCGGACCGCTTTGGCCAAGCCTATTAACATCAACTATCGCATAAAGATTATCCAATTTATGAAAAACCGCCGAATTTGCCGCCTCCCAAATGCTCCCCTCCGCACATTCACCATCGCCGAGAAGAACATAAACCTTATTTTTAGTTTTTTTCATTTTGGCGCCGGCTGCAAATCCAACTCCAATGCTCAATCCCTGGCCTAATGAACCTGTCGCAACTTTTACAAAAGGCATCCGCGGCGTTGGATGCCCCTCAAGACTGCTTGTAATCTTTCTCAGCCCCTTTAATTCATTCCTGTCTATTAAACCTGCTTCGGCATACGCCGCCCACAGTATCGGCGCAGCATGCCCTTTGGACAGGATGAATTCATCTTCATTAAGGTTCATCTCGCTAAAAAAGAGACTGCTTATTAATTCTGCGGCAGAAAGACATGTGGTCGGATGCCCGGAACCCGCTTCCGTAGTCATCATGAGAGAATCTATCCGGAGCCTGACAGCAATTTTTTGAAGAAATTCCAAGTTATCCATTCAGTTGCAGAGATTAATATATTTTTTCTGAGAACTAAAGTAATATATTTGCAATGTATAGATGAATTTGGCATTATCTGTACTGGCATATTGAACAAAATTTTTGATTTTTTTCGCCTTTTATGAATAGATAATTGAATTCGCCTGTTTTTGGTGATTTTAATTTATTTTATGGACATCAAAAAAATAATTTTAATCGCTGCGCTTTTGGCGGCATCCTGTGGCAGTTATAATAGCACAACAAGTTCAAGCAGCACAACAACCGATGAAACGACATTTCCCATAACGTGCGCTGAAGTCAGCGGAACGGCAACATTTAGCGAAGTATATGCCATAATGAACGCCACATCGGGAAAAGGCTGCGTCAATTCAAGCTGCCACGGCGGAACAAGAACGCCCGATTTAAGCACGGAAGAAGAGGCAAAGGCAAATATCGTCGAAGTAGCCTCCATCGGCGGCACAAGAACTTATATTACGGGCGGTTCTCTGGATACAACCGAAAGCTATCTTTATAATAAGCTAACCGACCCTGTTTCGGGAGTAAGAATGCCTAATGGCGGCACTGCGTGGAGTTCTGATGACATCTTAACTATTGCCCGCTGGATTTGCGAAGGGGCGAATTAGAGGAAGGATTCCATTTCAATTCTGCTTTTCTTAAGCTGCTCTGATAATTTTTTTGCGCGGCCTTTATCGGACGAGCCGGTCTTGATAAGATCGTCTTCCGCCGATTTCAATACATCGACCGCTTCTTTATATTTTTTTGCGTCTGCAAGAACTTCCGCCCAAATCAACGCTATTCTGGGTCTGGCAACTTCTTCGGCAAGCTCGTATCCTTTTTTGCAGTATTTGACAGCTTCGTCCGTTTCACCGAGCGCTTTATAGACTTTCGCAAAATTGGAATAAACCGGCCAATATGAAGGATTGGCTTTTTCCGCAGCGATTAAAAAATCTTTTGCGTGTTTCAGCTCGCCTACTTTTAAATAATAATAAACTATATTTCCTATCAGGTAACGGTTATTTTCAATGCCGCCGTTTTTCTGGACGATCTCTTTTGATAATGCGGCTCCTTTTGAATAAACGCCCTTTATGCCCTGATATTCTTCCAGCTCTTTTAAAATTTCAGCCAGAAGATCTACATATTGATCGGCAGCGATTCTTTGAGTCCTTAAATCCAGAGTTGAAAAATGATTTAGCGCTGTTTCAATTATGCCTTTTGCAGCCTTCAGATAACTGTTTTTTACGGTCGCCGAGGCATAGAAATCGGCGAGTTTTTTATAATAAACCGGCAAAAATGGAGAGTGCGGAAATTTGGAAATAAGCAATTTAGCAATTTCTATAGAATCTATGTTTTCGGATAGTTTTGTTTCGTCGGAAGCTGTATTTTCCAAAATCGCCAGCAGATCTCCTTTGTCATTCAAATCGTTGAACCTTTTTAGTTCAGCCCCTTTTTCATCAAATATAATGAAGGTGGGAAATCCCTTTACATCGAATTTGTCCATGTAGGTTTGGCTTGAAGCCTTATCGCCGTCAAGTCTAAGCAGAACAAATTTGGATAATTTATCGCCCACTTCTCCATCGGTAAAGATTTTTTCATCGATAAATTTGCAGTAAGGGCACCATTCGGTGGAGAACTCCGCAATCATCTGCCTGCTTTCCTTTGTCGCAACGGAAGCCGCCTCATCCCACGACATAAGCCAGTTAAGCTTGGAATCTTCCGTCTTTTTTGAGCCGGCACACGATGCCAAGAGCAGAACTAAAAGAAATGGCAGACATTTTTTCATGCCGAGTTAAAATTTAAATTTCACGCCGGCAACAGTCCATTTAAACGTCCATTCATAGCCGTCGAAATCAGTGAGATGCAAAAAATCAATATTTGAATAAAGGTAGACATTTCTCGCGACGTTATAATCGAGGCCAAAATCAGGAGCGGCAATGCTTAAACCCCCGTTTCCGTGGTTATTAACAAAAGCCCCGAGTCCAATCCCCAAAAACGGCGTTAATTTGGGCGCTTCTTTTATATTAAAATGATATCTGGCGGCAGGCTGAAAATTAAATACAGCGCCGGAGGAATTCGCAAAAGTGTCAAAATTCATCAAAAAAGAAATGTTATTTTTGTAATAATATTCCCCCGCCGCCTGGCCGTCAAACGCTCCGCCGTGAATTGTGAATCCCGCCCCGACGCCTGCTAAAATATCGCCTTTTATTAATTCCGCTTTGGCAAGACCCGGCAACGCAAGAAAAACAGACAGCAAAATAATTTTTATTTTCATATATTTTTATCCTTTCTGAGAAGAAGCTTAGCTTAATAACGGCGGCTTTGTCAAAAAAATAATGGGCGGTTATTCAACCGAATCTTCATCCAGCGTGGGCGTTTCTCTTTTGGCGGGCAGGCTTACGGCAAAAATAGATCCCTGTTTTGATCTGCTATGAACCGCTAATCGGCCTCCATGTGAATTTACAGCCTCTTCGCAAAATGCAAGGCCGGTTCCGGTTCCGTCTTTTTTGCCGAATGTAAAACCCTGTTTGAATATCTTCGGGGCAATCCTGTCCAGAATTCCTTTTCCGTTATCTACAACTTCTATTCTTATCACATCTTCGTGCGTATGAAGATGAACGGCTATATCTCCTTCACTCATGGCTTCGGACGCATTTACTATCATATTGCTGATAACGCGGTTAATAGTTGATTCATCAATATTTACAATCACCTCGGCATTATAAATAAAATCGAGCGAAATATTTTTTTCGCCCAATACCGGCCGAAGCTCCTCAATTGTTCCTTTAATGATTCTGGCGACGGATGTTTGGCAGCTTAACGCCTCTTTGCATTCGCCGGCTTTCTTAAGATTGTCGGCCATTGCCTTAATCTTATCTATCGATCGTTTTGCGGCACAGAGCCTTTCTATAGTTTCATCGTCCGCCTTTTGTATCGATGCGGCCGCTTTTTCTATAAATTGAATTTCTGAGCGCATGCTTTCCGAGATTTCTCTGATAATTGAATTGAGTTTTGCATCATCTTTTATATTTCTCAAAGACTCTCTTAAGCTGTCTCTCAACTCTTCAAGTTTAGCTGTTGGATCGAAATTCAATAACTTATTAAGAAAGAAACGGATCGCCATGATGGATGAGGCCATATCGTGCGCTATTCTATCAATTGTTTTAAATGCCTCTTTCATGAAACCAATAACAAAGCATAAAACGTGCCAATCAACTTAAAAATGATAAGTTCTTTTTTTATAATTATTGTGGAATTTCGGTTAGTTGTCTGTGTGTTTATCCGACTATCGTGAGCGTCGCAGAAAACCCATAAAAATGGGGTATCCTCACCACACGTCTTAACTAAAAACTTCCACCATTTCTTTTAGGTCAATCGGGAGCTGAAGATAAGCGGTTGCGCCTGCAGCGGAGGCTTTGGGCCATTCTTCGGCCTTGCTGTAGCCGGATGCGAAGATAAAGGGAACGCTGCTTTCGGTTTTACGCACCTCTTTCAAAAAATCATATCCGTTCGGCTGACCTTCGCCCAAGTTTATATCGGATATAATCATGTCAAACTTGTTCTTTGCTAACTTTTGAAGCGCGTCTTTAACGCTCGTTACATCCGTCACATGCATATTCTGCGATTTCAACGTCATCCCTATGCTGAAATTCAATCCTTCATCGTCATTCAATAGAAGAACATTCTTCTTGTCATTGCGAGGAGCCGGAGGCGACGAAGCAATCCCGTGCATACAATTGTGTTCGGGAGATTGCCACGCCGAAGCACTCAAAGGATTGAGTGCTCGGCTCGCAATGACACCGCCATGTGGCTGCGCCATCTCAAAGCTCCTGCAAGCCAAAAACTGCAATAACTCAGATGCCTTCATCGGCTTGGGGAGAAAGCCAAGGAAGCGGGGCTGTATGTCATTGCGAGGAGTCCCGAGGCCATCGAGGGACGACGAAGCAATCTCCCGCATACAACTCGGTTCGGGAGATTGCTTCGCTGCGCTCGCAATGACGCGAATCTCTATATCCAGCTCCTCTTTCCGCTTATTTGAATGTATCAGCACGTATGTATTTGGATATTTCTTTAATATCTCCTGCGTAAAATCATATCCGTTCATCTTCCGCTTGCCTAAATCTATGTCGGCTATAACGTAGTCAAAAATTGGCCTGTCATCCTGAGGCGCGGCCGAAGGATCTCCTGCTCCAGCCAGCATCTCCAGCCCTTTCTCAGCGCTATCGACTTCAACTACTCTTATATGGTCTTTTACCTGATCTAAACCGTTGAGCATATATCGTATCGTTTCTCTGAACAAAGGCTCGTCATCTACTATCAGCATGCGGGATAACCGCCCGCGCTCCTTATTTATTCGCATAAACTCCGCCGTGTTGGCTATGTCGCCCCCGCTATCCTCCCGCAGAGCCTCCTCTTCGCGAAATGCCTTTAGCTCGCTGGAATCATTTATCAGCTCTGACTCGTTTATTGCGGCGGTTTTTTCGCCGGCCGGAAGCTCGATGATGAATTCAGCGCCGTGCTCTGTCATTCCTGCGAAAGCAGGAATCTCATGCATACACTCTGGATCCCCGTTTTCACGGGGATGACAGGTCGTTGAAGGATGACATGCATTCCTCGCCTCTATCTTCCCCCCGTGCATATCTATTACTTTCTTGCAGATTGCTAGCCCTAAGCCCGTGCCGCCCTTCTTCCCAAATGTGAAAAATGGATCGAATAGCCTTGGCAAAGCGTCTTCAGGTATTCCGGGTCCGGAATCGGAGATGATAATCCGTATGATATTATCACCCTCTCCCTTCCCCTCTCCCCTCGAGGGAGAGGGATAGGGTGAGGGGGCATTGATTGCTGATTTCTCTTCCGTCCTCACCCGCAATCTCCCAACCGCTTTGCCATCTCCGTTCGTCATCGCGCTTAGAGCGTTGTCTATTATATTCGTAAGCACTCTGATTATGCGATTGCCGTCCACATGCAGCACGTGCGCGTGCTTTAAATCATATTCTATTCTAACATCGCTCCCAGGATGATTCCTAAGCACATCGCTTAAAGCAGATGTTATCACTCCTACGGGATCGTGCTCATTTAATTCCAAAGCCGTAGAATCCCGCGAAAAATCCAGTATCTCGTTCAGCATGGCGTTTGTATGAACTATGCTCCCGTCCACAACCGATATCATCTTCTTCAGTTCCGCCGGATTATCCTTTATCGCAGGCAAGCTCGTCAGCAGCGCCTTCATGCTCGTCAAAGGCTTTCTTACATCGTGCGCCACCATCGCCGTAGAGGAGCCGATGGAGGCAAGGGATTTATTTTGAATGGTAAGCCTCCAATAAGTAATCAAGACCTCCAATAATTTGCGGAAAGAAAACATCAAAATTTGAATTTCCTCTTTTTCATCAGTAAACTGATTAAGCTTCAAAGATAGAGATTCAATGTATGTCATCATATTGCTATCAAGATGAAAACCATTTTTACTGGTATTCTGTATACTTGTAGAGATGCTATCAACCTCATTTGTCAATAATCGCAAAGGCATAATCGCTTTAGAAACTACTTTATAACTCACCATAGTATGCAAAAATAGCAGCAAGACAGCGCTTATCAGTAAAATTATAGAGACATTTTTCAAAAGATAGTACGATAAAGCGTTATTGGCTTCCACAGCCAAGATACCCCATAAAACACCCTCAGAATCATAAATATGTGCAACTATAATTTCACGCGTGCCGATTTTTTGATAACTGAGTTCGTTTGGCTTTTGAGGCAACGATTGATCAATTTTGATTTTTCCTAAAGTGGTTGTATTAGTTCCGCTTTCACTAAATTTTTTGCCGTGGTGATCGAACACTACTGCATTTTTTAGAACCTCTGAGGAGGTTAACTGATCAAGGTTATGTTTTAAAGAGTAATAATTGCCTTCCTGTAAATATGTCAAAATTGCGGCGGTTGTCTGCTTGATAGTGGCTTCATTTGAAGCTTTACCATATTTATTAATGGAATCGGAAATTGCCAGCAAAATAAGTGCTGTGGACGCCATAAAAACTATTACAAAGTATTTCAGCTCATTCGATAAAATCACATGCAAAAGCATTTTTTTCTTTGCCATATATTTTTTATTCGCTGTTCAAAAAGCTATTTTCTTTTTCTAAAACCAGATGCCCATATTTTGACTTATAATAGTTTTTTCTAGCTTTATTGTAATGTTTAAGAAATTTATCAAGTAGGCAATGCCAAGTGGAATTCATTAACTTATAGTAATTGTAGGCATTATAAGATTGACAACCTCTTTTAAATTTTGCCTCTTCAGAAGCAAAACCATAGTAAATTTGTTTTATTTTACCGGTTTCTATTACAGATTTGATTAGGTTATAAAAAAATATATTAAAATACGTAAATGTTCCTGATGTGAAGTTATTATCAAAGCCAAGTAATTTAGGATAACAGATTCCATTTTTGACAAAAGAAAGAAGGTAACCTATTATTTTATTATCTATTTTAGCGAGGTAAGTAACCGTCTCATTTGGCAAATTGTGATATAAATCCTTTATTCTATTAAATTGTTTATCAAAGGAAATTTCATACCCATGTCTCTGCATAAGCTCTTTAACGAGGGCCGCAACCTTATCTAAGCTGGCACTCATTTCTTGATTATGGCAACATTCAAGGCTAATGCCAGTTTTGGCAAAGTGTTTTATTTCTTTATTAATGGAGTATTTTCTGTTGGAATTAAAATCTGACAAATAGCCATCAAACGAACTCCATTTTACCGGCATTATAAATGTTGGTTTTCCATATGAACCCAGATATTTGTGTTCATACAGTTTTTTTGTAAGCATAGTATTTGTATTGTGTGCCCACAAAAACATTACACTTCGTATTCTATGCGATTGAGCCACTTGTTCTGCTTCATTGAGCAAATGAACAACAATATCATTGTGATAAACATCCGTTCTATCAACCAATAGATCACTTTCATATCCAAGGGGAGATACACACACCAATGCCGGGAAAAATATCTTATTAAGAATGGGATGTATCCGCTTGTTCAGCTTTTTAAAAGCTCGCACTAAAACATGAGCCCTTCCGAAATTGGCCGCTTGCAACAAAAAATCGTCGGAAAATATAACGTCACGTGGATTGTGGTATACATACGTATTAGGATCGCGCACTATAAAAGCAGGCAATATACCTAGCAGGCGTTTACCGGCATATGCTGTTATATAAACAGGTTCATTTGACAACTCGTGTTCAAACGTTTTGAACCAACCATAATTGTAGAAAATCGAAGAGCCTTTGGCTAGGCAATCCCACTCTAATTGAGGTATATTATCCAACTTATGATAAATGCGGGTTTTGATATCCACCATCAGTCCTCCAACCATATCTCATTGAACCCTACTAATTGACTTATTGGATCAGGAATTGAAGGCCCCCTAACACGCTGATCGTAAATGAAATCTCTGCGAAGATAATCCATGTCTACGACATATGCTTTTCTGACGATATGATCGCTAATTTCCTTGTAAATTGCCGCTCTCGATGCTCTGGATCTTGCACCTTCTGCAAGATCGATCAATTTGTTAATATCTATATCATCAATCTTTGCCAGATTTTGTGTGGATCTGCCATCAAAGAAATGAATTATATTTAGCGGTTCAAGGTTTCTTACAGTTATCCATTCCGACAAAATATGATAATCATTATCGGAAAAAAGCTTCATGCCATCCTCATATGACAAAATTTCAACAGTAATCGGGAGCTTTGCGTTCTTAAACATCTTCTCAATGGTGGGTTTAAAACAGTTATCTTGTGTTTCCTTAAAACGAATCACATGCATTAGCGGCAAGTCCTTAGTCTTAAGTCCTGCTTTGTTTAGATAATATTCAACGGAATTATTCAAATCATAGAATTCGCCACGTGAATTTGCAGAACCAACAAGTCCAGTTGGTATTATTCCGGAAGCAACTTCATTCTCCGGATAACATTTTTCGACTAATCTATCTCTGTCTATAGCGGCTCTTATTGCCAAACGCACAAATTTATTTGTCAATGGATATTTTTGATTATTAAAAAATAACATGTGTACGCCAATCATATCGGCACGTTGAAAAGCAATATCAGTCCTATTTATTTCACTAGTCTTAATATTTAATGAATATGGTAAATTAAAAATTTTGCCATTTTCAAATGTTTTAATTACATCCTGCCGTTCCATAGGGATAATGTGAAATTCTTTTATGTACCCTTTTTGCCCATAGTAATTATCAAATCTTGAAATCACTATTTTATTTTCATCCCAAAATTTGAGCATATATGGACCTGCGCCAATCGGCATCTTAAAAAAATCCGCCTCATCGATGCCATGAAAGTTTTCCGGTAGAATAACAAATCTTGGATCGGAAAGCTTATATAAAAAGATTGGTTTGGAGTCTTTTAGTGTTATCTGAATTGTATAATCGTCGATGATTTTTATGCCACTTATATGATCTGCTTTCCCTCTGTAATATTCTTCGTAGCCATCAATATCGGTAAATAGTTTATATAATATCGTTGGGTTTTTGCCTGCATAATGAAATGAAAAAAGAATATCGCGTGATGTCAACTTTTTACCGTCGTGAAAAAACACACCATCCTTTAAGTAGAAGGTGTATCGCTTAAAATCATCAGAAATTTCCCAGCGATAGCAAACACGCGGCGCAACATAACCGTCACGACTAATCCCTATAAACTGATCATATATAGCTTTCATTATTTGATAATCGGATCTGAACCGCACTTCACGCGGGTTAAGTGTTTGAACGCGATCCTCCAATGGCATATAATAAATACTATTGCCGATAGTTGGATTTTTTGGCAGAGAATCTCCCTTAAAATAACTTCCGCATAATAAAAAGCCCACAGCACCTACCGCCATGATAACAACTGCAAACATGGCTACATTTCTTTTCATGGCGTTTGACCAACCCTTTCCTTTAAAAAATTATTTATATGTTCAATGGACTTTTCATCAATATCAAATAATAGTACTATGCTGTCTCCATCAACGGGATTCAGATATGTGCCAGTCAATATCGAAAGTTCGCTATTATCATTTATATGTTGGCCGTCTTTCTTGGATTGCAGCCACATTTTTCTTACTATTCCGTTTTCTATATCTAATTCTCTTGGGTCAAAAAAATGGCTTCCATGCTCTCTTAACAGCATCTTGTGCTTATTTGATGGCGTCGGAAATGAGATATTTTTAAAAATATGCGGCTTGAAATATAAGCTCTTAATCACCCTCGCATTGTACGTAATCGTCATACCGGTAAATTCATCCATCTTATAATCTTGAGAGGCGCAGACGATAGACATCATTAACGCTGTCCGAAAAAGCCCTAAACTTTGAAAAGATTTTTTTATCATCAAGTCATGAAAATATAGAATATGTGAATTGGAACATTGCAAGACCTGATATGAGATAAATCCAATAAAATTACCGGCGTGCGACAAAAGAGTTAATCCACTATTTTTAATGGTATTTTCTTCTATTGACATTTTGGGATTCCAAACCTCCAGTTGCACTTCCCTACATTCAGTAAGTATTTTACTTTTTAATTGAGGATCCGATAGCAGAGAATCCTCCGGCTTGGATATATGCATTATCTCAATGCTATTATACACGCCAAGAATTTTGACGCCTGCGGGTGTCATCTCTTCATCTTCCCTTCTTCCGAAATAGCCTTTTTAATCTTCTCCGCGCTTTTTTTTGCGAGGGCATGATATTTGGAGAGATCGGGATTATTGCTTATTTTGGCCTCCACTTCGCGCAAAAATCCGATTAACGGCGTCAGCGAACTATTTATGTCATGCAAAAGCTTTTTTATGCCTATTTCGTATTCGTTCATGGCCTTATTCCCTCTCCAGCGGTATGCCAAGCTCCTTGCAGCGATTATAAAACGTCGACCGGCTGACCTTCAGCTTTTCTGCCGCGGCAGTTTTATTCCCTTTGCTTATCCTTAAAACCCGCTTTATATAATCACGCGCCAGCGTATCCACATATTCATCCAGCGCTAAATTCGATATTCTGCCGTCTTCTTCCATCTTAGTCTTATATCTATAAGGATTCTTGCTACGCAGTTCAGCCAAATCGTCTTCGTCTATTATCTGCTCCGGCACCATAACAGTCAAACTGTGCATTAAATTCTCCAGCTCACGGACGTTCCCGGGCCAAATATAGTCTTTTAATGCGCTCAGCGCCTTAGACGTTATCTCTTTGGCTTTATCCCCTCTCTTATATTTATCCAAAAAATGTTTAGCTAAAAAGGGTATGTCGTCGATCCTTTCCCTTAGCGGCGGCACGTTTAAATGAACAACCGCCAAACGATGATACAAATCGGCCCTGAACAGGCCGGCTTCCACCATCTTCTCTAAATTCTGGTTGGTTGCCGCTATAACTCTAAAATTTATCCTTATAACGCTGTTTCCGCCTAGCCTAGTTACCTCTCTCTCCTGCAATACGCGCAGAAGCTTTGCCTGCAGTTCAGGCTTAAGCGTGCTTATCTCGTCTAAAAATATATCTCCGTTATTAGCAAACTCAAACTTGCCGATCTTTCTGCATACCGCGCCGGTAAACGCGCCTTTTTCATACCCAAACAGCTCCGATTCCATTAGCGTATCGGGTATTCCGGCGCAATTTACAGCAACGAACGGCCGATGGATGTCCCGCTCCAAGCTATGTATATATTTTGCCAAAAGCTCTTTGCCGGTTCCGCTTTCGCCTTCTATTAATATGTTTGCGTTATGCCCTCTTAACCGGCTGGCCGTATTTAAAAGCTCGCAAAATGCAGGACTATTTCCTAAAAACCGCGTCGCTGCGTTTGTTCCGCATACATCTTCCAAAAGCGCGTTATGCCTTTTTCTTACTTCCTGCGTGCGCGTCAGCTTTTCTATCACGGCTATAAGCTCTTCTATCTCAAAC
>JACPAJ010000029.1 GCA_016180865.1 Deltaproteobacteria bacterium | reverse complement strand
TCTAGTTTTTTTTCTTGCAGGGAATATTGCGCGCCGTAATTTTCGCAGCCGCCGCCCTTTAATATTAGCTTTACTACCATATTCCCTCTCCCTTGATGGGAGAGGGGTAGGGGAGAGGGTGAGGCGTATTGCTCAAAATGGAAGTGGGGGAAGCCGGGGCCAAGATTATTGCCTGAATTTTTTCCTGTCAATGAATCAACCGAGTTTTGACGCAGATAACCTTTTGCCGTTGCTTCAGCAACAGCCCATTTAGCCGCTTCCTCAAACTCGGCCTGATTGAAACCGACCGGTGCTTTTATGAAAAATAATATCGAGCCGGTGTCCTGGCAGATTGGCTGGGATGCTTTTCCAGCAAGCTTTAAATTTTCACAGATTATGTCCATCGCGTATCTGGCGCGGGAGCCCGGCGTTTCTTTTTTTTGCCATAAATGAACGGCGTCAGCCACATCTTTTGGAAGTTCGGTGGATGTTTTTCGGATTAATTCAAGAATTGATTCGTTCAGCTTGTTAGCCATCGGGTGCATATCTACGTAATGCAGTTAGAACGGTCAAGAAATTAATATCAGCTTTTGATAACTCAGACCCCGCTTCTGGGGTTTTGAAACCCTAATTTGCAGCTTAAATATAATACGACGCTTAAAACGGCTTTAGTTTCAGTATGTTATCACCATATATGCTGGCACGTTTATTGCTCTATATGGTAAGTCATGAATACAAGGGTTATTATATTGTTTAAGCTTGCCCTGATTGCGGCTTTTTCATTCTATTGCGCCCGTCCTGTAAAAGTGTTTCTTGAAAATAGAGGCGTTGATCCGTTAAGCGTGACATCAATTAAATATGTTGAACATATAATTTACGCGGCAGCAACGCATAGAATCGATCCCGCGATTATCGCCGCGGTTGTAGCGGTTGAGTCAAATTTCAATCCCAAAGCCCGCTCATACGCAGGCGCTGCGGGTCTGATGCAGATTAACGGAGTTACGGCGCGCTATTTAAAGATTAAAAATATTTACGATCCAAAGACAAATATTCTGGCGGGAGCAAGATATCTTAGCGAACTTTTAGAAAAGTTTAACGGCGATACAAAATTAATGCTTGCGGCTTACAATGCAGGTCCCGGTGCGGTAAGAAAATATAACGGCGTTCCGCCATACAAAGAGACCAGAAGGTATATAGAAAAAGTGATGAACTTTTTCCGCTTCTACAAAAATCATCCGGATTTAAGCAAGTTTATTTAGTTATTCCGCGCTTCTTATCAGCACCAGCATCATTTTGAATTTTTCATTGGCCTTTAAGGCGTGCGGTTTTCCCGCCGGCATAATTATTATTTCACCGGCCGATACTTCGTGTTTCTTCCCCGAAATAAAAATATCCGCTGAGCCGTCCAAAATTTGGGCCATTGCGTCGTAAGGAGATGTGTGTTCGCTCAATCCTTGCCCCTCGTCAAATGCAAAAACCGTCACGGTTCCCGTTTTTTTGCTGAGAATTTCTTTACTGACCACCGAACCTTTTTGATAATCTATAAAAGCGCTCAAGTTTATAGAGGTTGCTAAAAGTTTTTCGGACATTATTCCCCCCCGCTCTTTTTGCTTTTATTTACTATCTTTGAATGTTATGGTTTATTAACTTTCAATTAGCACAATCTGCAATGATTAACCATAAGTATTTCTAACTTTTTATCCGCACTATCGTACGAATAAAAAGTTGAAATACTATAGAGGTCAATCAGTATGTTTGATTAATATCCTTTTTTGATCTTTGACATAATACCTTTTAGGCGACGAGCAGCAGGTGGGTGTGATAGCTTGAATCTAGGATTTCGATTGACTCTATCCGCCGACTCGGCCTTCTTGCCTGCGGAACTCGCCCCTCGCCGCAAAGAAATTCTCATTCATCAGCAGCTCGGGGACTCAGACAGGTGCTCGGCATCGCGCCTAACTTTTATCTTTAAATGCTCACGGCGCGACCACTTCGGCCCGAACTGCACCCTACGGTGCAGTTCTTCGCCTACATGGCCTACGAAGCGTAGCGTCTGGCGCGAACATACCCACACCACCCTTGCCATCATCTCATTCAATGAGTCTAATAAAAGGTATTATGTAAAATTGAAGTAAAGATAGAAAGTGACGGAGGTCAGGTGTGTTTGCTTCAGTTATTATCAGCGCAAGTGCGGCGAAAAAACTTGAAAGCGGGTATCCGTGGATATTTGAGCGGGATATTTTCAGCCGCAGGTTTGATATGGCAGGGATAGTTGCAATGCAGGATAAGCGGGGCCGTTTCATGGGGCAGGCTTTTTATTCGCCAAAATCTAAGATTGCGCTTCGGTTTATCACGAAATCTAAAGCCGCGCTCGATAAAGAATTCTGGCGCAGGCGAATACTGGCTTCGTTTGACCATAGAACCGTCCGGGAAGTGTCCGACGCTTTTCGGGTGATTTATGCCGAGAGCGACGGGATTCCGTCGGTCGTCATTGATAAGTATAACGATATTTTCGCCATTCAGACAACATCGGCAGGCGCAGAGACGATAAAAAGCGAGCTTATTGATATTATCGCGGAAGAATGCAGGCCGGCGGCGATTATCGAGAAAAATAACGTGGAAGTGCGCAAACTTGAAGGGCTGCAGATGATCGAAAGAATTGTTTATGGCGATAAGACAACAACTATTGTGCATGAAGGATCGCAAAAATTTGAAGCGGATATTTTACACGGCCAGAAAACAGGGGCATATTTGGATTATCGCGCGTTCAGGTTGAAGGCGAGAGAATTGGTGCGAAATAGTGCGTCATTGCGAGCCCCGCAGGGGCGTGGCAATCTCCTGAATGCAATTGAGGATGGGAAATTGTTTTGCTGCACTCGCAATGACATGAGAGCGCTCGACCTCTTTTGCTATCAAGGCTGGCTGTCCTGTCATATTGCCGGCAAGGCTGACAAAGTCATTGCTGTTGATGCCTCCAAAGAGGCAATTAAGGCGGCAAAACGAAATACGGAGTTGAATGAACATGCAAACATAGAATTCATATGCAAAGATGTTTTTGATTTTTTATCGTGCTGCAATGAAAAGTTTGATTTCATCCACGTCGATCCGCCGCCATTTGCGAAGGGGAGGGTGGATTTGCCGTCGGCTATTAAAGGATATGGAAAATTAATCAAAGCATCTATAAAGCTTTTGAAATCCGGCGGTATTTTATTTGCAAGCTCATGTTCACACCATATCAGTGAAAATTTGCTGGAAAAGATGGTATGTGGCGCTGCGGCAGAGGCAGATGCAAAATGCGATATTATTTACCGGGGAATTCAGGATAAAGATCATCCTGTGCTAAAAGGATTCCCGGAGTCATTATATCTAAAAGCAATTGCTGTGAAGGTTGATTAACTGTAGTATGGTTCTATAAATAGAACATATCCATTGACATTTGGTGCTAAAAATAGTACCATATTGGCATGGATTTAAGAGAGAGAATAAAAACCATAATTAGCAACAAAAGCCTTTCAATAAGGCAATTGTCGCTTAAATCCGGCGTCAGACGGCAAAGTATAATTCGCTTTTTTGAAGGGGGCAATATCCATATAGCGAATCTTAATAAGATATTAAACGCCCTTGGCTATGATCTTAACTTTTCAAAAGTTGCTTCATCTAACGATGCCCCCGCCTTTTTACAAGCAAGACTTAAATATTCAAAGAAATCTTTGCTGAATTTTTGCAAAGAAAAGGGAATCAAATACTTGGCAGTTTTTGGTTCCGTGTTGAGGGAAGATTTCAGCAAAAATAGCGATATTGATTTGCTGGTTGAATTCAACAGGCCCATTGACTTTTTTGAATTTGCTTCGATTGAAGACGGCCTTCAGGAAATTTTCAAGACAGGCCATAAACTGGATGTCGTTACGATTAAATCCGTTTCACCTTTATTAGTTGAAGACATGGCCAAAAACAGCGAGGTTCTTTATGAAGAAGCGGCCTGAAATATTTTTCAAACATATGCTGATGGCAATCGAAAAAATTGAGGAATACACATCCGATATGGATGAATCATCATTTAAAAACGATTCTAAAACGGCGGATGCCGTGATCAGGCAGTTCGAAATAATAGGCGAGGCTGCAAGAAATATTTCGGCAAGCCTTGTGGCGGATTCTCCGATTTCATGGGATAAAATAACAGGTTTAAGGAACAAATTGATCCACGATTATTTTGGAGTTGATATTGATATAGTCTGGCAGACCGCCAAAGAAGGAACCATTCCCTTAAAAAAATACCTGCTTACGAAAGTGAAATAGGGCAGGCATTATTCCCTTGTTATGTCGGGTAATGTTTGATAGGCGCTGGTCTAAGTTGGGAGAGCAAGCAAAAACGGAGGTTTTTTATGGGAGATTGTGGATTCAGCCTTTTTGGAAATTCAACTGAAACGGCCGGCGTGCAACAAGCGCAACAAAAGGCTATGCAATCGTTTGCAGATTCGCCTGAAGCAAAAAATTATGTTTGCTTCGAAACAGAAGGCCTGCCATGGACCGAAGGATACGACATAAACAAAGACGGCAAATTCGGCGTAGACGACATGAAAGCGCTTCGATATCAGCGTGAGGATAGGCCAATAGACAGCAGTAAGGAAAATTTAGATATTAACTGTACCCAAACAAAAGTCGATTTGCTAAGGCAAGAGGCCAAATGGAAACTGCAGGAGCTCATTGCATGGCAACCGGTATTGCCGTCAGGCGTATCAATTTTAGGCAATATTGACGCCATTCAAGCCGAGTTGCTTGCCAAACTTCAAGCCCTTTCAAATGATATTGAATTTAAAAAGGATAATCATGCTGCTGTAATTGATAAGTGGAACCAAAGAATGCGCATCGCGGTCAACGATGCAAACGCAAAAGCAAAAGCTATAGGTGACTTGACAGATGAAATACATGAAATCGGTAATTGTGAAGTTAGTTTACAAAGTGCTTTGGTAGGTTTAAAAGAAAAGCGCTCTATTATCACTGAACTTACATTGCGCGCCCGCGATATTGCCAAAAATCCTTCAACAACGGATGAACTATTTGGCTGTGGTTTTGTATTTATACCAAATCAAGATTCCGGCCAGTGGTGGCCATTAAAGATAGCAAATGTTTTACCGTTTGGCGCGGCGGCCGCGGCGGGTATCCTTGTTGGCGATCGGTTACTGGCGGTGGATGGAAAGGCAGTTAAAGAGTTGAGTGTAGATGGTTCCTATGAGGGCACTGTGGATACTAATAATCATTTGATGCATGGTTTTGCTAAGCCGCGCGATTCTTCAACTAGAGTAACTATAAAAAGGGGTGATAGGGAATTTGATGTTGTTGTTACTAACAACATTTGGTCGGGCCGTTACACCGGAGTCGCACCGGTACATCTTGACTATGATGGCAAAGTTAGTTATTTGCCAAAGTCCAAAACCACCGGTCACGGAGCAAAGCAGTAAAAAGGGGTAAGCATTGTCGAGAATAAAACCTGCTTGTTCGCCTTTCCAATCGGACATTTTCCCCTCTTGACAAGCGACGGATAATCTTATTATGGGTAAGGTAATAATATGAGCCATATTGCCGATTTTGAGAAAGTACCGGATCCCTTGCTTTTATGGGATTTCGATCGTGAGGTCGGGCTTGATGGTGTTTATACTGGCGAAATCGATTTTAAAATCGACGATGGCGAGGCAGAATTTGGCCTAAATCTCATTGTTGATAATGCGGAACAGTTTGAAACCTATTATCCTTTGGTGCCGTTGTTTCAGCAGATAATAAATGGACGATATGATCCTGATCATAATGTGACGCAAGACATTGCCGAAAAGAAGGCCTTAGAAATATGCCAAAAAATAGGAGCAAAAAAGACAGCTACTGTGAATATTGATGGTGTGATACTCAAACCGATCATTGACGATGATGAGGCGGCCTTAAATAATTATCTCCGCAAATATGGGTCCAGCATGCGCCTTTTTTGCAGCTCAGGGCCGGTTGCATACGGAGGGGCAGCGATCTTTGAAAAACCCGTTAAGGCTGGAAGTAGATTGGTCTGGGTCAGTGCTTTTCCTAGCTCTATGGCGTATCCGTATGCCGGCCATAATCGAATGATGGGAGAAATAGCTGTATATAATGGTGCTGTAGAAAATCTTATCTGGTCAAAACTGACTCCTATGCGGAAGGGAGTGGGAGGTGCGCAAGGCAGGATAATTGCAGGATTAAAGATAGCGCAATTGACCCTTGGTTTAGATGGAAGAAGGCTTGATACATTACAGGATGAAGAGCTTCTTTCGCTTGCAAGGGTTACAGTTAATCATGAATTAACACATTATGAAAGGCTTGATTCTTTGCCAATCGAATATCAATTGCTATGGCTTATTAGCAACGCTGCTAAATGGAAATGGATGTTCAATTTGGATGAGATAGCGGTTGAATCACAGAACTTGATAGATGCTTTGGAAGGAAAGATCGAAGGAATTGAGAGTGATCGTGCCGTAGCTTATCTTTATCTGGAGAATTCACCCGATCCCCATGCACTTGGCCATTTTAGGACATTTGATGGTTTTATAATTATGCATGCCATGATAGATGCAATAGGAAACAATTCATATGATGCAGATAAAATGCGGACATCTATTGGAAAGATAAAAAAGAAGGCAGATCAGATCACACAAACTGTTCTGGAGCCGAACGGTGTCGTTTTAAGTTCTCTCAGAGATAGCTGGGGTGGAGAGGAATTTGGTGTCGCATATCCAGCCTTGGTCAGGCGAGCTGTTGAAGATTTTAATAAAAAAGGAATTGTGTTCTCAGAGGGTGATATCGATCTGAACTTGCTAAGCCGCTCAATTGTTTATCACCTGATAAACGATAAAAACAGGGATAACTACAGGAAAATTAATAGTACCCTAGAACAATATCAAAATGAACTTCAACAGTGGATAAAAGCCGAGTTCAACACTCCGGAATTATTTTATAAATAACTTTTTAGCCTAGGATATTGACGAGGATATTGGTTGCCAAAAAATGTTTTTCCTTATAAGGCACTTTGCATGATTATCCTTGCTCCGGCAAAAATTAATATCGTCCTGCGCGTGCTTGGGAGGCGCTCGAATGGCTATCATGATCTGCTGATGCTGAATGAGAAATTGGAATTGGGGGATGAGATTGAAATAGAAGTCGGACATCGGACATCAGACATCAGACATCAAGTAGTAATCACCTGTGATGATCCAAGTGTGCCGTGCGATGAAACGAATTTGTGTTACAAGGCGGCAAAAATACTTCTTTGTCATTCTGAGCCATGCGAAGAATCTCATGAATACACTTGTTTATCGGAGATTCTTCGTCCTCAACAAGCTCGGACTCAGAATGACATCCACATTCACATCAAAAAACGCATTCCAGTTGCCGCAGGGCTCGGCGGAGGTTCAAGCGATGCCGCGGCGGTGCTGAAAGGGCTCAATGAGTTGTTAGATTTAAATTGGCCGCGTGAAAAATTAGCTGAGCTTGGTGTAAAGCTTGGCGCAGATGTTCCGTTCTTCTTATATGATGGGCCTGTCATTTGTGAGGGGATTGGAGACAAAATCACCACTTTAAGTTCATTGCCTAATATGTGGATTTTATTGATAAATCCAAACTTTCCGGTCTCCACAAAATGGGTCTATGAGGAATTTGATAAATTAGCCGGTTTGCAATTGACAGAAAAGGCTTTAGATGTTAGGGGCTTAGGGCGCAATTTCAAGGGGTTACGTGAGTTGGCTGATGTTGTCCATAACGATTTGGAATTAGTTACCGCAGCGAAATATCC